>CAYSRH010000216.1:0-2951 GCA_964433245.1 uncultured Bacteroidales bacterium
CTCTTTTATCCTTGCTTTCTTTCCGGTTAATTCGCGGAAGTAGAAAATTCTTGCCCTTCTGACTTTTCCTCGCTTGTTCAACTCAATTTTTTCGATGGATGGGAGATTCACAGGAAAAATCCTTTCGACACCTACGTTTCCTGACATTTTCCGAACAGTAAATGTTTCTGTATTACCAGAACCTTTCTTTTGCATAACAGTACCTTTAAAAAACTGGGTACGTTCTTTATTTCCTTCAGTAATTTTGTAGTAAACAGTAATTGTATCACCAGCAGAAAAATCCGGAAAATCCCTGTCTTTAGCGAATTCTTTCTCAACAACTTTCATTAATTCCATTGCTCTGACTTTTTATATCGTTTTTCTATTTTTCAAACGGGACTGCAAGTTTACAAAAAAGATTTGATATACTATTTTTTTTATGCAATTATTTGTCAAATTTTTCAGATGAATGTAAAAAATCGCAATAAGATATAGTTTTCTTAGAAAGTTTTATATAAACCAATAATTTTTTCTGCTTTTTTCTTTAAAGGCATTCTTCCATTTATCCAATGAATTTGAAAATCATTTTTCTCCATTTTCCGAAACCATGTCATTTGACGTTTAGCAAATTGATGAATAGCAACCAATAATTTTTGCACCATTTCTTTATACGTGAGTTCCCCAAGCAGATACAATGTAATCCACTTATATTCCAATCCATAATACACCAATTGCTCCGGACTAAGTTCATTTCGCATCAATTCCTCCACTTCTTCTACCATCCCCTCCTTCAAACGGGCATGCAGACGCTGTTCAATTCTTTTACGACGTTCTTCTCTTTCAAAATAAACACCTATGATCAATGATTCCGGAGGAGTTACCTGCACTTCGCTAACAGGATGCGATTTTTCATACTCAGCTATCTCAATAGCCCGTATCGCACGTTTCTTTGTATCCAGATCACTACGGTTATGTATTGCTTTCAATGATTTCAGACGTTTTTCCAAGGCATCCATTGGGTAGTTCTTCAATTCTTTTCGCAGTAAATCATTAACAGGTACACTAGTCAACCGATAGCCCTTTAATACTGCCTCTATGTACATTCCCGACCCACCACACAATACAGGTGTTTTACTTTTTTTTGAAACAGACTGATAAGCTTTAATAAAATCTTGCTGATATTTAAACACATTATATTGATAACCCGGCTTTACTATATCAATAAGATGATAGGGTACCTGTTTACCATCAACGATATACTCAGACAAGTCCTTTCCTGTCCCAATATCCATTCCTTTGTACACCTGCCGTGAATCAGCACTGATCACTTCGCCATCTAAACAAACAGCAAGATGAACAGCAATGGTGGTTTTTCCTGTGGCTGTAGAACCCAATATCGTTATTGTTCTATGATCAGGCATATCATAATGTATGTAGTAAGATTTTTTACAACAAAAGCTAATATACGTAATTTTTCAGTTATTCAAATGAAAAATACACTAATCGAAAAAAAGATATTGGTATGCATACAAAAAAATTGTAGGTTTGCATGGCAAAAGAATTGTCTATGGCAGATCAGGTTAATATAAAAAACAAAAAAGCTTCATTTGCGTACACTTTTATTGAAAAGTTTACTGCAGGGGTTCAGTTATTGGGGACAGAAATCAAGTCAATCCGGAACAACAAAGCCAACTTGTCGGACTCTTTTTGTATTTTTTACGGAAACGAATTATTTATACGAAATCTACATATTTCTGAATACGAAAAAGGCGGATATAATAATCATGAGCCAAAGAGAGAACGTAAATTACTCCTTAACAGGAAGGAACTAAAAAAAATAAAAAAAAAATCCGAAGAAAAGGGAATGACCATTATCCCCACCCGTTTATTTGTTAATCAAAGAGGTCTGGCCAAATTAGACATCGCCCTGTCCAAAGGAAAAAACACCTACGACAAGCGTCAGGACATCAAAACAAAAGACATGAAACGTGAATTGGACAGGCGTGTAAAGATGTAATTTATCAGTCTTTTTCAGCCTTTTGATTTGCCATTCGTCGAAACAGATACATCAGAAAAGAAATCGCTGTCAATAAATAGAATTTTAAGGTTCCATCCCATCCAACACGGTAGGTATAGCGAATACTTATTAACAAACAAAGCAAAGCAACACCCAGCCATACATATTCTAATATTTTACGCAGCTTCATGATTATTAATCTTCTTTTATCTGAACTTCTCCGGAAGAACCTTTCAGTTCCCACCTGTCAAATGTTTCGTCTGACTCAAAACCTTTATTCCCATAATAAACACCATCTTCAGATGTTATTTTCGTGAATTCATCTGAATATATGATTCCTCTTTCCTGATTCCAGAATAGTACTTCTGTATTCAGGGTTTCTCCTTTTTCATTATTTGCAACAACATTCCCCCGCGCTTCCCATAGCTTTTTCTCTTCATAATAAATGGCATAATTGGAGCGAATGTCTGAAGAAACTTCTCCTAAAGGGTCATAAAAAAACACATGCATCCCTTCAGGACACTCTGTATATGAATCTTCTGGTAAATCAAACTGCTTAATAACCGGCGCCTCTATCTTTATCTTTAATCTTGCTGAATCTGTATATTTGATCACAGATTCTTTTATGTGCAAATCAGGAAAGTCTTCATGGTAAGTCACCAATTGTATTCTCTCAATTTCATTTTCACACGAAAAAGAAATAAGGAAACAGGAGCAAATGATCAAATTTTTTGTTGTATTAATAAAATACACCATTGGGTTTATCGTCTTATTCTTACACGGGTTGATTCATTGATCCAACACCCAACCCTGTAAGATTGTCCTTCTTCATAACCGTGAAAAAATATCGTTTCGCTATCAGGGAACCTTGCAGAGTAGAAAGCTATTTTTTGATTGGACTCCTCGGTAAGGTACTCATCATATTGTTTCGCCTTGTTAAAATAATCGACTGCCA
>CAYSRH010000216.1:2961-4107 GCA_964433245.1 uncultured Bacteroidales bacterium
CAATACACGGCAGCTTTTTGCAACTCATTATCTCCACACGTTGTATTTGCATAAATGTCTCCTATTACCATATAAGCTCTCCCTGCAATATCTTCATCCTCCTGTATGGCTTTCAATGCATAATCACGTGCCTGTACATAGTTTTCAAATATCTTGTTCGTAATATCAGCCATCTGGACATAGTACCGGGCTTTTCGACTTTTATCTGTTTCCAAATCAATCGCTTCCTTGTAATACTGAACAGCTTTTTCGTATTCTTCTATTTGCACTGCCATACGGGCAATTTCAGAAGCAGAACGGGCTGATGGGTCTATTGCATGCAACTTTTCGCTGGACGAGAAATAATATTCTGATTCCGGACAAATATTCCGGTACATGGTTGTCATATTAACAAGTAAACTCTTGTCTTCGGGGTTTTCAGCAAGTTTTTGCGGGAAGATATTATCCAATGCCTCACAATTGCCGGCTCCGCTATTTAAAAAAGCCTCATCAACCATCTCCTTGGCACGTTCTGCCCTTCTGTCATCAGGATCCCTGTACAATAATTCTTCAATGAATCCCAAAGCAATAACATAATCAGCAATTACCTGATCAGCATCAATTTCATCTGCCCTGTATAAAAAAACAGATGAAGAAACGTAAGCAGCCAATACAGATGCCCCTGATTCTGTTCCCTGAAGTTCAACTGACTCGGCAAGTGCTTCATAAGCCTGCCTGACACCTTCAATAGAAGTTCCCCTGTATGAAAGAATATCCACGCCTTTCCTTCCCAGGAGGTCTCCTTTCGAACCAAAATATTCAATTCGCTGGTCATAGATCATTGCCAAAGTATCCACATAACGATGTTTCAATGCCTCATCTTCCTCATTGTCTATTAAATGTTTATAAATCCTGACCCCATCTATATAAAGATTTTGACTTGAACGGGGACATTCATTAAAAGGAATATGCCAAAATTTATGGGCATATTCAAAATTATTTTGTCTCGCATAGGTCCTGTATAAAGACAAGTTCTTTATACAACGAACACTATCTTCTCCACTACCATAACGCGATCCATTTTCCAACCCTGTCTGCGCTCCGGCAAACATAAAAAAAGAAAAGAAAAAACCTGAAATTGTAAATTTTACGATTTTTGTGAGTGCC
>CAYSRH010000217.1:0-4085 GCA_964433245.1 uncultured Bacteroidales bacterium
ATGTTACAAGTGCCGATGCAGACAACGGATTAATATGGGTTGGAGGATATGAAGCACTGACAAAATACGATGGCACAGATTATACCGATTTCATCTATGACAATATGGATCCCCAAAACAGTGATCTGGCAAGTTATGCTATATATGATCTGGTTGCAAAAAACGGAAAAGTTTGGCTGGCAATGGAAATGGGTGAGGTTAGTTATTACAACGGAACAGGATTTACTCATTATACCACGGCAGATGGCTTGTCTGACTGCTTAAAAACCTGTATCGAAATAGATGAACTCGGAAATATCTGGGTGGGTGGTTACAAATATCCAAACCAAATATTTATTGATCATTTCGATGGAATCTCCTGGACAAATTATTCTGCAGCAGACGGATTGACCTTAAACGAAATCAATACGGTTTTTGCAGATAGCAAAGGAAATATTTGGGTTGCAGGTGACAAACTGATGAAATTCAACGGAAAAATATGGGAAGCTGTTCCCTCTCCCCTTACCGGTATAGCAGCAATTGAAGAAGATGCTGATGGAAATTTGTGGTTGGGGGGATACAATAGTGACGTTTATATTTATGACGGGCACACGATGACCTATGCACAAAATCCTGTGAAATACAGATTCCGCCCCGATGGAATGGCTGTCAACAAAAAGGGGGAAATGTATTTATGTATGAATGACGGAATATATAAAGCTGAAGAAGTCTCAGGAACACCACCTTTGAAAGCTAATTTCTCAGTGAATGACAAGCGTCCCTGTCCAAATACCCCTGTACAGTTTACAGATCAATCCACTGGCAACCCCACTTCATGGAAATGGTTTTTCGGTGACGGTGACAGTTCATTTTTGCAACACCCTACTCACTCGTATGCGGACTTGCATCGCAAAGATGTTACATTGATCGTTGACAATGGATCGGTTACAGATACCTTAACCAAAAATAATTTTGTATATGTTTACGATGATGGTGATGACCCTACGGTTGTTATTAACGCCGATTCCAAACAAGTTTGTGAAGGTGATACGGTAACATGTACAGCTTCGGTGACAGATGCAGGAGATCCTCCTTCTTTCGAATGGTTTGTAAACGGAACTTCTGTGCTTGTTGATTCAACAGATACGTATTCTTATCAGCCTGATGATGGTGATCAGGTATATTGCATACTGACTTCATCTTCTCCTTGCGCTTCAGGCTTAAAAGACACCTCGAATATTATGGATTTTTCTGTTTTGAAAACCAGTACGCCGGTAACAACTATTACGGTCCATCCTGCCGATTCAATTTGTGATGGTGATATAGTGCACTTCTCAACCCAGGTGATAAATGCCGGATCTCATCCCGCTTATCAATGGCAAATCAACGGCATAGATCAGGCAGGAAAAACCGGACTGTATTTTACCAGCAGCTTGCTGCAGGACGGGGATGTCGTAACATGTGTGGTTACTTCTTCCTTAAGCTGTGCCACAGCAGCCACTGTTTCCAATGGTATTACTATGTCTGTGGCTCAATCAGGACAAACACCGGTTATTAGCATATCAGCATCTCCTTCAGATTCCATTTGCAACGGAGAGCAAGTTATTTTCAGCAGCAATGTTCAATACAGCGGTTCAATACCCGGTTATCAATGGAAAATAAACGGTGTGGATACTGCCGGACAAACCAATTCTTCCTTCATCACCTCCTCCTTACAAGATGGAGACCAGGTAACCTGTGAATTAACATCATCCTCCGGATGTGTCAGTTCTCCGACTGCTCTGTCAAACACCATTGATATAACCGTGGCATCAAGTGTTACTCCTTCTGTATCAATAACAGCAAATCCTGCCGGAACATTGTGTCCGGAAACAAATGTGCAGTTTACTGCCTCGTCAACCAATGGAGGAGCTGCTCCTTCTTATCAATGGAAAGTAAACGGAATAGATGCAGGTACAAATAATGCTGTGTATAGTTCTTCCACCCTCTCAGATAATGATACCATAAGTTGCGTTTTGACCTCATCCAGCAGCTGCGCTACCGGACCGGATACATCAAACATCATTATAATGGACATGTCGCTTTCTATTGATACCTCGATAACCATAATCAATTCCACCACATTACAAGCCAACGAAACAAGCGCTGCATATCAATGGGTATTATGTGACAGCAATAATAAATTTATTCAGGGGGCTACCAATCAAACTTTTTCGGCACCTTCAGATGGCAATTATGCAGTCATCATCACCAAAAACGGATGTGCCAAAGTGTCGAATTGCTATTCGTTATTGCTCACAAATAGCATGTATAATTCAACCTCGACCCATACAATTTCGGCATATCCAAATCCTGCCAAAGAAATTGTCACCATCATACCTTCTGATAATAAATTAGGAAACAGTACATTGATTGTAACGAACCTGAACGGCCAAACAGTATTTAAGAAATCTTATTCCCGTCAACACACATTTAACCTAAATGTGGAAACTTATCAACCGGGAATGTATATTGTGAAGCTTGTGAGTGATAAAAAAACGTATATTACGCGCATTGTAAAAACACAATAAAATTTTTATCAAACATCTGTGTTTTTTCGGGTGTTTTGCTTCATACGGTCTGTGACCAGATTTTTTTGATTGATATTACCATATGCATCAAATATAAAACGATTGGATAACAAGATGCCCATGATTAGTGTCATCGTACACCCGACAAAAATAGCCAGCATAATCATTACCTGATATTTGATTGCAACAGTTGGTGATGCACCACCCAATATCTGCCCCGTCATCATACCGGGCAGCGAGATAAGACCCATCACGGACATGATGGCAATTAAAGGGTTCAAGCCTTTTGTCAGGGCATCCTGTATGTAAGGTCGTATGGTCAGCTTCCAACTGCCACTGTTGGTCAGAAGAAAATAGTACAATTCCTGCCGTTGTGTTAATCCACCAATATATGAAGTGAGTCCGACAATATTATGATTGAGTGAATTGCCCAGGACCATACCGGATATAGGAATAAAATAGCGGGCATCAAATACATAATCCAGTCTGATCACAAAACCGAGAAAAAAAGCATCAAGAATAACAATTGAGATGAGACCGGACAACACAAGCGGGAAGAAGAAAACACGCCAATTCAATCCCACACGCCCCACCGTTGTGCCGGCACCTATCAGTATCATCATCAACACCCACAAAGAATTGATCCAGGGGTCATTCATTTCAAAGATCCATTCCAGGTACACCGCCACCAACAAAAGTTGCACAATCATCCGCGCCATACTGATGAACATATCTTTTATCAGCCTTACCCGAAAGTAGAGAAAAACAGACAAGGGAATAAGCATGATGAGAAAACCCAACACCAGATCCCATAAGCCAATATCAATCATATCTTGATTCATAAGGAGATCGTTTTAGTAGAAAAACTGATCCATCTGGGATTATGTGATGCCGAGAGGATGGTTTTACCTGTTAATCCGGCAACCAGATTCCCCAGCTTGTCAATAGACTCATTGTCCAGTGATGAGGTAGGTTCATCAAGGATTAGAATGTCACGATCCAAAGAAAGGCACAAGGCAATAACGATACGCTGTTTTTGTCCCCCACTCATCTCATCAAAACGTTGCGTAAACAGGGAGGCAGGTAAGCCCAATTGCTCCATGTAGTTACGCATTTGCGCTTCTTTTTCTTCAGCATGCACAAGCGTCAGCAAGGCTCTGGCATTATCTACGGGGAGATTGACGTTCTGGGGCACGTAAGCCATCCTGGCACGTATGCTTTTGTTATTGGCAGGACTCATGCGCAAACCATCTACTTCCAATGAGCCGGAAACAGGAGGCACATAGCCTTGTATCATTTTTAACAAAGAGGACTTGCCGGTGCCTGATGTGCCGGTAAAACATACCCTTTCACCCTTCTCTATAAAAAAAGAAAGGTTTGAAAATACCGTCGTTTCGGAATAAGAAAGTGTTATTTGTTCAGCCTTTATCATGGTACCCCCAGCTATATCCGTTCATCATCTCCTGCAAAATTACACAGTATTCTATTATATAACAAATCAAAAATCCTAATATTTAAGTTGCCTTTCTAAGGCAT
>CAYSRH010000218.1:0-4070 GCA_964433245.1 uncultured Bacteroidales bacterium
TATATTCAATAAAAAAAGCTTTCCGTGATTTCGGAAAGCTTTTTCGTCTTTTTTTATTTTTTTGCACAACATGCAGACATTCCTACGTCACTTTGTATAAAAAGTAAGGCAATTGCCACCACCATGCTGTATGTAAAATAATAAGTGTCATTTTTTACTAAAATTGTGTCAAACAAAAAAATAATTGTTTGGAATTATTTACAAGAGCAAAAATATAAAATAAAAATAATAAGAAACAAAAAATGTGAAAAAAATTAAAAATTAACTGATTTTTAATACTGAGGCTTTAAAGGAAGGAGGGCATAGAGTGTAACCCTTAAAAACACTCTATGCCCCAATGAGAAGATCATTAATTATTAACCCTAATGCAAATATAGAATAAAGTTTATCACTGGCAACCAAAATTAACATGAATTTCCTCAACAGGGGTGATGATATAAATCATTTTTGTGCATAAGTCACTCAAAAACAAGTATATAGAAAAATAAACAAATTAAAAAAACTGGTATTTTGAGAAAAAAAAGTTTGACTTTTTCGATTTTTTTAAAAAACAGGGGTGTGAAATATTACCATAGGGATATTAAATTATGCTGCCCGTAAACGTTTCAGATCAGTTTTTTCAAGATTTTCTTTGGCTACATTCAATGTGATATTGATCTCTTTCAAAGAATTATCTGATGGTGCATCAAACATAATATCTGTCATGATGGTTTCACAAATGGAACGAAGTCCCCGTGCCCCCAACTTAAATTCAATGGCTTTTTCTACAATGAAGTCCAATGCTTCATCCTCAAAAGTAATGGCAATATCATCAATTTTGAATAGCTTGGTGTATTGTTTGATCAGGCTGTTTTTGGGTTCTGTCAGGATATTTCTTAGTGTTTCTCTCGTAAGGGGTTGTAAATAGGTAAGAACGGGAAGTCGTCCGACAATTTCAGGGATCAGACCAAAAGATTTTAAATCCTGTGGCGCAATATATTGTAACAAATTATCCCTGTCAATATCGTTTTTGTTTTTGGATGCACTGTAACCGACCACTTTTGTATTCAGCCTTTGGGCAATTTTTTTTGTAACACCATCAAATGCTCCACCACAGAGGAAAAGTATATTTTTGGTGTTCACAGGAATCATTTTTTGATCGGGGTGTTTTCTTCCTCCTTGTGGAGGCACATTAACCACAGCACCTTCCAGCAGTTTCAATAAACCTTGCTGGACACCTTCTCCTGAAACATCTCTTGTAATGGAAGGATTGTCGCTTTTCCTTGCAATTTTATCGATTTCATCAATAAAAACAATTCCTTTTTCTGCGGCTTCAAGATTGTAATCTGCGGCTTGCAGGAGCCGGGTCAAAACACTTTCAATGTCTTCACCAACGTATCCTGCTTCAGTTAGCACTGTTGCATCAACAATAGTGAAAGGCACATGCAACATTCTGGCAATGGTACGTGCCAGCAATGTTTTTCCGGTGCCGGTATCACCTACCATAATAATGTTTGATTTTTCTATTTCCGTATCATCATCCTTTGTGTTGTCCATGATACGTTTGTAGTGATTGTAAACAGCAACAGAAAGCTTTTTTTTGGCTTCATCCTGCCCGATGACATAATTATCAAGAAATAATTTGATTTCTTTGGGTTTAAGAAGCTCAAAATCTTTTATGGATAGATCATTTTTTTTCTTGACTTCTTCCGCAACTATTTCATAAGCATGTTCTGCGCATTGGTCGCAGATGTTACCTTTAATACCGGTAATTAATAATTTGGTATCTTTTTTACTTTTGCCGCAAAACGAACAATTTTCCATTTTAGCTGTTTTTTGTTTTGGGGGTTTCTTCCCTGGTCAAAATATCATCAATCATACCATATTTTTTGGCTTCTTCTGCCCGCATCCAATAATCACGATCGGAATCTTTTTCAACTTTTTTAATATTTTGTCCGGAGTGGTCTGCAATAATTTGGTATAACTCTTGTTTGAGTTTTATGATTTCCCGCACAGTAATTTCCATGTCGGCAGCTTGTCCCTGTGCGCCTCCCATAGGTTGATGGATCATCACCCGTGAATGTTTTAAAGCGGAACGTTTGCCTTTTGTCCCTGCTACAAGCAAAACTGCTCCCATGGAAGCAGCCATTGATGTGCAAATGGTGGCAACATCACAACTTATAAATTGCATGGTGTCATAAATACCCAGACCACCATGGACATGACCACCCGGCGTGTTCAGATAAAGTTGGATATCTTTTCCGGGTTCTGCTGAATCCAAATATAACAACTGGGCCTGGATAATATTAGCGACATAATCATCAATGGGCAATCCCAAAAAGATAATTCTGTCCATCATCAGCCGTGAAAAAACATCCATAGAAGCAACGTTGAGTTGTCTTTCTTCAATAATTGTTGGTGAAATATAACTGGCATAAGTTGATGTAACTTTGTCGTAGGTTGTGCTGGAAATTCTTTTATGTTTTACAGCATATTTTTTAAAATCGTCTTGTATGTTCATTTTGATTTTTTATAATGTATAATTGCTTAACTTATTTAAACAAAGTTAAAAATTAATTGGATATCATCTATTTCTTTTTCTTTTTCTCTTTTTCTTTCTTTTCGATCTCTTCTTCGATCATTTTGTTGTATTTGTCTTTGGATATTTCTTTTTCATTTATTGATACCTGCTCCTTAAGGAATTTCAGAATTTTTTCATCCAATTTGGCATCATACATACGTTTTTTATCTTCTTCTTTTTCGAGCATGGTATCAGCAAAACTCTGAAGGTGTTCGTCAGGAACATTGGCCATTCCATATTGTATAAACTGCATTCTTGCTGTCATTATTGCATGTTCACGCAGTTCCTCTTCACTTACTTTCAGCTCGTTCTTTTTAACAATATCGGACTTGATAACCTGCCACTTGAGTTCATTTTCATATTGGGGATAATCTTCCTCAAGTTGTTCTTTTGTAATATCTTTATTGGCAGCAACGATCCAGCGTTTTAAAAACTCGTCAGGCAAAGAAATATCAGCTTTTTTTACGATGGTATCTTTCAAATCCATCATAAATTTATTTTCGATTTCATTCGTTAAGCTTTTTTGAATCTCTTCAGCCAGTTTAGCACGAAATTCTTCAGTTGATTTTACAGTTCCTTCGCCAAACATTTTGTCAAATAACTCCTGATTGAGTTCAGCAGGTTTGTGTAAGGTGATCTCTTTAATTGTAAATAAAAAATCAGAGGAGATATTGGCAGCTACTTCCTTGTCAATACTTAATAATGCAGCTATTTCAGTATCATTGGGATATGCTTTTTTCAGGTTGAAGCTAATAACATCTCCGACTTTGGCGCCTTTGAATTTCTTTTTAATGGAAGCATCCTTCATTGCTGACAGTAAAATAGAAGCATCTTCTTTAACGATGGGCTCATCATCCGAGATTTGTTTAAAGTCGCCTTTAAGCATCTCATCCTGATTGACTTCTTCTGCCGGATGGAAAGAACCGAATCGTTTACAAATATCTTCGGCATATTCATCGATCATTTTTTCATCAATCTTGATTTTGTACTGTGTTATTTTGGTCTTGTTTGCAAATGAAAGATCAATTTCAGGGGACAGACCAAGGTCAAATTTGAAAGAAAAAGAAGTGTCATTGTCAAAATCTACAGGCGGATGTTCTTCATTGGGCAGAGGCTCTCCGAGAAGATTGATTTTCTCAGAAATAATATACTTGTACATTTCATCAGAAACCATTTTCATTACTTCATCGGCCAATTCCTGTGTTCCTGCCATTTTGCGAATCATGCCCATGGGGACTTTCCCGGGGCGAAATCCCTTAATGCTGGCTTTTTTCCGATAATCACCCAATACTTTTTCTACTTTTTCTTTATAGTCATCAGGCACTATTTCAATTAATACAGAAGCATTTAATACATCAATTTTTTCCAGAGAAATGTTCATCTTAGTATATATTTTTTAATCAATTAAATAAAAACCACTTTTGCTGCCCACAAAGCAAAAGTGGCTTTCGTATTTGTGCGGATGAAGGGACTCGAACCCCCACGCCTTTCGGCACTAGATCCTAAGTCT
>CAYSRH010000219.1:0-4063 GCA_964433245.1 uncultured Bacteroidales bacterium
ACAATAAAGATACGTTTTTTTATTTATTTTAGCTTCTAAAACATGAGTTATTTATAGCTGTTTTTCTGTATGAGTCAAAAAAAAATATTAATATACGGAGGAGTGAGTGTCTTGCTTGGTGGAATAGCCTGGATGCCCGGGGTGCCTTTGTTTTTTATTTTTGCGATGTTTGTTCCCTTGCTAAAAATAGAAAAAGACCTGTCAGAAAACAAAAAAAGCTGGATTCTTGTGGGCATTCTTTCTTTTTTTGTGTTTTTCCTGATCGCATTGGCAAGTGTCTGGTGGATTTTGTATGCATCCTTTGCCGGTGTTTTGGTTATGGTGTTATATGCCATTGGGTTTACTGTACCATTTGTTTTGTTTCATATAACAAGAAAAAAACTGGGGAATGTGTTGGGCTATTTTTCTCTTATTGTGTATTGGCTTGTTTGGGAATTTGCAAACTATCATGTGGAGATACCGCTTCCCTGGTTAAATTTGGGAAATATTTTTTCCAAGACCCCTCAAATAGTTCAATGGTATGAATATACAGGCGTTCTGGGAGGAACGGTATGGATTTTACTGCTTAATATTCTGCTGTATATATTACTGGACGGAAAAAGCCGAAGGAAGAAAATAATTGCCGGATTTTCTTTTCTCTTTGTGCTTATTCTGCCTATGGTCATTTCTTTACAGATGTATCGGGGATATATCGAAAAAGAAAATTCTGTGTATTGTGTAATAGTACAACCCAACATAGACTCTTACAAGGAAAAATATACCGGAGCATTATCACCGGAAGAACAACTTAAGAAAGCATTGGATCTTGCTGAAAAGAAAATGGATACTACTGTCCGCTACGTCATCCTGCCTGAGACTGCAATTACCGGAGACAACTGGTTGCACGAAATGAAGATAAATCCAAGGATGCTTATGCTAAACAGATTTTTGGAAAAATATCCATGGGTGCATTTAATTGTTGGAGCTGATTTGTACGCCGCCTATCCGGCTGATGGTTTTGTGCCTCCAACAGCAACCCGCCTGAATGATCATTATTTTTTTGATGCGTATAATGCTGCTTTACAGGTTGATACAACAGGTGAAGTTGCTTATTATTTCAAATCAAAATTACTTGTGGGGGTAGAAATGTTGCCTTATCCGGATTACCTGAGTTTTGTCAGGCGAATTTCAGAAAAGTTTGGTGGTGCAGCATTTACTTTGGCAACCCAGAAGGAATCTTCTGTGTTTTACAGTACAGATGAAGATGTAGTTGCAGCTCCCATTATTTGTTATGAATCTGTTTTTGGAGATTATGTTGCCAGCTACGTCAGGAAAGGAGCAAACATGCTTGTCATCATCACCAATGATGGTTGGTGGGGCAATACCCCCGGATATATACATCATTTGCAATATGCAACTTTGCGGGCAGTGGAAACAAGACGACCTGTTGTGCGTTCAGCAAACACCGGCGTATCCGCTGTTATTGATCAGCGGGGTGATATCATCAATCCGACTGAAGCATGGGAGAAAGCTGTGGTTAAGGCAACAGTAAATATTAATAACGACAAGACTTTTTATACTGTTCATGGCGACTATCTTGGGCGTCTGTCTATTATGTCAGGACTGCTGTTGCTTGTCCTTGTTCTGTTTTTTCATTATAAAAAATCCAATATTCGCAGGTTTTGATACGTTTTACATATTTTTACATATGGAATTGTTTTTTATTCACTTAAAATTGTTATATTATGATACGATCTTATCTTTTTTCTTCTGTAGTGCTTGCTTTCCTTGCTTTTAATATATCTTCGAATGCAGGAGAACCCTTTGTTTTAAACAAGTTGCCTTATTCATACGATGCACTGGAACCATATATCGATGCAAAAACCATGGAAATTCACTATTCAAGACATCATGCCGGATATGTCAACAATCTTAATCAGGCAGTTAAAGGGACAAATGCAGAGAACCTGTCTCTTGAAGAAATGATGAAGCACATAAGTGATTTCTCCGTGGCTGTCAGAAATAATGGAGGAGGGCACTATAACCATACACTCTTCTGGTCTGTTTTGACACCCAAAGAGACAAGCCCTTCAGAATCTTTGATCTATGCAATCAACAGAGATTTTGGCAGCATGGATAAGATGAAAGAAGAGATAAATCAGGCAGCTGCTTCCAGATTTGGTTCGGGATGGGCTTGGCTGTATGTTGATCCGGACGGATTCCTTATGGTATCTTCTACCCCTAATCAGGACAATCCCTTGATGGACATTGTTGAAAAACAAGGAATCCCTATATTGGGGATTGATGTTTGGGAGCATGCTTATTATCTGAAATATCAAAACAAAAGAGCTGATTATTTGCAGTCTGTCTGGCATGTTATGAATTGGGACGAAGTAAGCCGCAGGTATAAAGAGGCTATTGCACCTGAAAAATAAATTACAGGTGGTTTTTCAACAAAAATATTGTATTTTTGACTTTTGGATTAGAATCATATTTTTAAAGCGAATGATATAAGGAGAACGGCGAGATGGCACAATATTTTAATGATGTATCAAGAACATTTAGTGAGTATTTGTTAATCCCCGGATTAACAAACAAGAATGCGACACCTGGTAATGTGTCGTTAAAAACACCTCTCGTTAAGTATAAAAAAGGAGAAGAGCCATTGATGGCTTTGAATATTCCTTTTGTGTCAGCTATTATGCAGTCGGTTTCTGACCATAATCTTGCCATTGCTCTTGCCCGAAATGGAGGTGTTTCCTTTGTTTTTTGCTCTCAACCTATTGAAAGCCAAGCTGAAATGGTTTCTAAGGTTAAGAAATTCAAAGCAGGTTTTGTCATCAGTGATTCCAATTTAACACCTGACCATACCCTGACTGATACATTAGAACTAAATAAGAGAACAGGACATTCTACAGTTGCTGTTACCGATGATGGTACTTCCCACGGAAAACTGCTTGGGATTGTTACCCCAAGGGATTTTCGTGTCTCCAAGGATGATCCCGGGAAAAAAATCAAAGAATTTATGACGCCTTTCTCAAAATTGATTGTTGGCAAGTCGGGTACCGGTCTGAGAGAAGCCAATGATATTATTTGGGATAACAAGCTCAACAGCCTCCCTATTGTTGATGATAATGATTGTTTGCAATATCTTGTTTTTCGTAAAGATTATGACAGTCACAAGCAAAATCCGAATGAATTGCTTGACAGCAACAAAAAACTTGTGGTCGGTGCAGGAATCAACACACGTGACTATAAAGAGCGTGTGCCAAAACTTGTAGATGCCGGTGCTGATATTCTTTGCATTGATTCTTCTGACGGTTATTCTGAATGGCAAAAGGAAACCATAACTTATATAAAAGAAGAATATAAAGGAAAAGTAAAGGTGGGAGCAGGTAATGTTGTGGATGGAGAAGGATTTAAGTATCTCGTAGATGCCGGCGCTGATTTTATTAAAGTAGGTATTGGCGGCGGATCTATTTGTATTACACGGGAACAAAAAGGAATTGGAAGGGGGCAGGCCAGTGCTATCATTGATGTGGTTTTAGCAAGAGATGATTACTGGAAGAAAAAAGGTGTCTATATTCCAATATGTACAGATGGGGGAATTGTTCAGGATTATCATATGGTTTTGGCTTTGGCTATGGGCGCTGATTTTATAATGATGGGACGTTATTTTGCACGTTTTGATGAGAGCCCGACAAAAATTTTAAAAGTTGGAAGTAATTACGTGAAGGAATACTGGGGTGAAGGATCCGACAGAGCAAGAAACTGGCAACGATATGATACCGGTGGTTCTGAAGCCCTGAAATTTGAAGAAGGGGTTGACAGTTATGTTCCTTATGCAGGAAAAATGAAGGATAACTTAAATATAACCCTTGGAAAAATTAAAGCAACCATGTGCAGTTGTGGTGCTACGGACTTGACGGAACTTAAACAAAAAGCAAAAATAAGCCTTGTGTCATCTACCAGCATCATTGAAGGAGGAGCCCATGATGTTATTTTGAAAGATACCAATTAATTTTTGGCTCTACCCTTATTTTAATGGTTAAATATTTAAATTATATAAGACACTGTTAAAATA
>CAYSRH010000220.1:0-4042 GCA_964433245.1 uncultured Bacteroidales bacterium
GGCAAAAGCCCTGTCTGTCAACAATATTCCATCATCGGCGCCTCTGTAAAGACCCTCTCTGAGAATTTCAGCTGCCCTTGGAGGTCCCATTGTCAATAGAGTTACAGTACTTCCGGGATTATTTTCTTTAACCCTAAGTGCCTGCTCTAAAGCGTGCAAATCTTCCGGATTAAAGATCGCTTCAAGAGCCGCACGATTGACCGTGCCATCTGCTTTCATTGCATCTTTTCCAACATTTCTTGTATCCGGCACTTGTTTGGCCAGAACAATAATTTTAAAACCTTTCATCTGTTTATATTTTATTTTTTATTTTTTATTTGTCAGATGGAGCTCGCCATGATGATATTTTATTGACCTTGACGGAACTATCAGACATGTAATAATCATTCTCGTGTGTGTCTCAATATTAATCTCAGACATGGTTTGTTTTATATATCTGATAATTTATTTAAATTCTGTTTATAAATTTCCTCAATTCATTTGCAAAAAATCGGGGATAAAAAAACATGCTTCGTTGAAGCTTTTATTTTTAAAAAACTTCGCAAAGATATAATATTTTCGGAGAATTAAAAAATGATTTTTCATCTGTTTATAATTTTGATTTTAGCGGTCAGATGCAGCTCCCCATGATGCATCAAATATCCGCTACAACATACTATTAGCTATATTAAAATCATGTGGGTGTGTGTCAAATTTATTGTCATGGCTCGGTTCATCTCTTGTTTTATGTCATTTCAAGCAAAACCCTGGCATTGCCCAATGCTTCAGGAGTTATTTCTTTACCACTCAGCATTTTGGCAATCTCTTCTATACGCTGTTCTTGTCCAAGCTTTATAACGCGGGTTTGTACTGTTTTTTCTTTGTCTTCTTTGTAAATCAAAAGGTGTGTATCCCCTTTCGCTGCAACTTGCGGCAGGTGTGTTATATTAATCACCTGCATATTGGCAGACATATCTTTAAATATATTACCCATTTTGTCTGCTATTTCTCCTGACACCCCGGTATCAATTTCGTCAAAAATAATGGTTGGTAATTTTCTTTTTAAAGAAAACAAATGTTTTACTGCCAGCATAAATCGTGATATTTCTCCTCCCGAGGCAACTTTGTGTATTGCATTTGGCATTTCATTTTTGTTCGCACTGAACAGGAAAGTAACCTTGTCACATCCTGTTTGCATAAATTCATTATACGTTTCTACTTCTATATGGAATCGGGCATGCGGCATTCCCAATTCGTGTAGCACAGAAAGAACTTTTTCCTGGATATGCGGAATTGCATTTTTACGTAATTTTGTTATACGTGCCGCTTTTTCCTGTAATGCATTATGCAGTGCCTGCACTTCGGATGTCAATTTCGACAAAGACACATCACTGTTATTAAGCAAATCCAATTGTTCCTGATAACGATTGCGGAGGCTGATCAACTCAACCAAAGAAGAAACCTGATGTTTTCTTTCCAGTTGATATATAAGATCCAATCTTTCCCTTGCAGATTTTGCTTCTTCGGGGTCAAACTCCACATCGTCCTGTAAAGCTTCAAGTTCCCTGCAAATATCTTTTAGTTCTATGTATATGGATTCAACTCGTTTGGCTTGTTCTGTTACTGAAGAAAAAACCGATTGTATGCGTTGTAAGTGGTCGGAAATCTCTTTCATACTTATCATCACAGGTGTCGGCTCCTGTTGTTCTAAGAGGTAATATGACTGGGAAAGAGCCATTTTAATTTCCTCAACATGATCCAATTGTTCTGTGATCTCTTCCAGTTTTTCTTTTTCCCCTGCCTGTAGATTTGCTTTGTCCAACTCATCGAACTGAAACTGGATAAAAGCTTTTTCTTCTGTTAGTTTTTTATATTTTTCCTCTTGTTTATATAATTCTTTCTGAAGGTCTTTATAACATTTTAGTTCTTCTTTATAAGATGTCAAGAGCGGACTTATTCCATCAGCAAAAGCATCTAAAACACCCAATTGAAAAGATTCATTGTTTAATAATAGATTTTGGTGTTGCGAATGCACATCAATCAATTTATCTCCAAAAGATTTCAGTATTTGTAAGGAAAAGGGTGTGTCATTAATAAAGGTTCTTGATTTTCCTCCGGCAGAAATTTCTCTCCGGATCAATGTTTCCGGAGCATAGTCAATATCATATTGTTCAAAGAAGTCTGTCAGTCCGTATTGTTCTACATCAAAAAGAGCTTCAATGATGCATTTATCCTCTTTATTTCTCAAAACAGAGCTGTCAGCCCGTTGTCCAAGCACCAAAGACAAGGCTCCCAACAAAATAGATTTACCTGCCCCTGTTTCGCCGGTAATAATCGTCAATCCATCTGAAAAATCCAGTTGTAAATTTGAGATTAGCACATAATTTTTTACAGACAAAGACTTTAACATACAATAACAAGGGTTTTATAAAAATTAATTTGAATCTCTTATTTTGTTGTATTTATCAGCATTGGAAGCATCTATTTCTGTGAGTACACGGTGTACCCTGTTTTTTTCATCCATTCCTCCTTCAGAAAAAACATTGACAAATTCGTCCGACTTAGCATCCAGCACCAATCGCAAAGGGTACATATACGGATCAGGTCTTCTGCGGTGAACTTCCTGAAGCATCGCAACAGCACGGACCATTTCACTTCTGGCGTCATTTACCCTGTCATGCATACGATCCAATCCCAAACGGTGATACACATAATAAAATTCACGAATTTTCCTGTAATTATTACTCAACAGGTTATTGATGATCCAATGCCGGTTGCTTCTTTCTGCACTTTCATGTGCTTGCCATCCCGGTTCTCTGGCACCTGATTGTGCATTGCGAACGACAGTTTCTGCACGTTGATAAAATTCCGTTCCCCCTTCTTCTGAAAAAGAATCATAATCAATAGCAATGATAAGATATGCATAAAAAGCCAGTAAGGACGTTAAATTTGACATATGAGAAGACAGGCTGAATTCCATTGGTTGGTTTTCTACGTATGAAAACTGAATATCCTGGTCACGAAGATTCAATAAGACAGAAGAATATGAAGATTTATATACCGGACGGCTTACCTGTACCTGAAACGATCCTTCCCATTCATTTTGAGACAATTGTTTGTCGAGATTAATAAAAATAGCACATTCAATTTTTTCTTGTGTACTATACACATGTGGTGTCCAGACACGATTGTTCATAAATTCCGTTATTTCACGTTGCAGGGTTCTGAATATCTCTCTGTCTGATCGTTGTATCTGACTGGAAACAATATTCACCCGACAGCGTAATTCCTGCGACTGAAGGGGAAGCATGATCATAAAGGAGAATAATAATAAAAGCAATGTTCTACGCATAACCTTTCATTTTACATAAATAAGCCACAATATCATTGGCTACCGCTTGTTTTTCTTTAAGATCAAACTGCACAAGGTTGTTTTTATTGTCTAATATTGATATCTTATTCGTATCATAGCCAAAGGTTGCCTGTTTATCCTGTAAACTGTTCAATACAATGAAATCAAAATTTTTTCGCTTCATTTTTCCTTTTGCATTTTTTATTTCATCCTCAGTTTCCAGGGCAAATCCAGCCAGGAATCGCTCCCCTTTATTCTTCCCTAAGGTTTCCGCAATATCGATGGTCGCTTTTAGAGACAAGTTTAACACATCCGAATCTTTTTTAATTTTCTTATCCTTATATTCTGCCGGAGTATAATCTGCCACAGCGGCAACCAGAAAGGCACCATTCATTTCAGACCAAAGGGTCATACATGATTCATGCATTTCCCGGGCACTTTCAACAGGGTGTATTTTTATATTCGGATGGTGAACATTAATACTTACAGGACCGGAAACCAATTCAACTTCAGCACCTTTTTCAGCCAAAGCATGTGCAATGGCATATCCCATCTTGCCACTTGAATAATTTCCCACAAAGCGTACCGGATCAATTTTTTCGTAAGTTGGTCCCGCTGTTACGAGGATTCTTTTTTTTTTTTAGACTTTGATTTTTTTCAAAAAAAAGCTGTAAATCAGACACAATAGCATTCGGTTCCGTCATTCTGCCC
>CAYSRH010000221.1:0-4031 GCA_964433245.1 uncultured Bacteroidales bacterium
AAAGGGTATTGACCCGCAACATTACAATGCACAATCTTTTGACAACATTCTTTATGCATTAAAAAAATGGATGGGTATAGATTCACATAATTTTGGCGTAAGGCATTTCTGGAATGCTGTCGTTGGATGGCTTGCTATATTATTCGCTTCTCTGATCGCCCTTCGTATGGGTGGATATAGAATGGCTGTCATTACATTTATCCTTTTATTGCTCAGCCCCCGTTTTCTTGGTCACTCATATAATAATCACAGAGATATTCCTATGGCAGCTTCTGTCTGTTTTGCCGTACTCTTTATGATTTCATATCTCAAACGTCTGCCAAAAATCAAATGGCAATACCTTATTTTGACAATCTTAGGTATTGCATGGGCATATAGCCTGAGATTAGGCGGTGGTGTACTGGTTATGGGATATTTCCTGTTTTTCACAATGCTTGCCTATATTGTCCGGCAGAATAGTATGGCTTCTTTCTTTTCTAATTCAAGAGAAGCTGTCAATATGGCAGGGGCATCATTAGGAGCCTGTATTGCCGGCTTCTTTCTCGGTGTCCTGACATGGCCCTTTGGTCTTGAAGCACCTATAGCTAATTCTATTGAAGTGTTCAAAGCTTCCTCTGAATTAGGTGTTAGCTTAAGGCAAATATTTAACGGTGAGCAGGTATGGTCAGATATAATGCCGTGGCATTATACAGGGACTTATATGCTAATAACCATTCCTGCCTTTGTTCTCATCGGCTTCTTCTTATCCTTTTTTCTGATAAAAAAGATAGTACAAAAAAACAACTTATTAGATTATCTTATTGTAATATCAGCTACAATTCTTCCTCTTTTCTACGCCCTCTTTGTTGTTAAAAATCATTACGGTGGCTGGAGGCACTTCCTCTTTGTTTATCCATTTATCGTAATACTGGCCGCATCAAGCCTGGAATTTTTATTCAGAAAAATTAAAAAACAACATTATAGAATAGGAATATGGTTGCTTTTGGTCACAGGAATGATACATCCTATTCGTTATATTATAAAAAATCACCCTTATGAATATACCTATTTTAATGAATTCATTGGAGGTGTAAACGGGGCTTACGGATATTATGAAATGGACTATTCACTCAACAGCCTCAAAGGAGCTTCCGACTGGCTTATTGAAAATGTACTTGAAAACTATGAAGATACGATTCCTCTTACAATTGCAACAAACGATGTTCATGCTGTAAGACATTATCTAAAAGACTATCAAGACATTGCAACAACAAGGTATGCAAGATATTATGAACGGGGAAACCATCAATGGGATTATAATCTGATTTATGCCTCATTAATATCTCCGGCACAAATGAGAAATGGATATTGGCCTCCTGCAAACACCGTCTATACGGTTGATGTTGATAAGGTTCCTATAGGTGCTGTTCTTGAAAGACAACATGAATTCGATTACCTCGGTGCAGAAGCTATGAAAAACAGAAATTATGCTTTGGCAATCCAGTACCTTGAAAAAGCTTATGTGATTGATAAGGAAAATGAATCTGTTCTCCTTAATCTTGCCCAAATGTACACAGAAACAGGAAGACAAAAAGATGCCATTCGAATAGCATATGAGGGATTAAAAATATATCCTGACTACGACAGATTACTCAATATATTAGGAATCGCTTTTTTACGCGACAACCAACTTGACCATGCTCTGGGTACTTTCAACCATTTAACACAGGTCAACCATAAATATTTTACTGCTTACTATAATATGGCACTCATTTTTATGCAAAAAGACGAGCCACACGAAGCCATCCATTACTTAGAAAAATGCCTTGAAAAAAACGGACATTATACACAGGCCTATTTCCTGATGGCTGACGCACTCAAACGAACAGGACAAGAGGAACTGGCTGAACGTTATATCCAGATAGGACAATCTCTTCAATGACAGCAAAAACAGAAAAAGAATATATTATCAGGCAAATTTCTGATAAAAAAACAAAGCAATATGCGATAAAAGCCATGAGTGGCATTCGTTTATCCCAGGACGAAGCACTCGTACTCTATCATTCTCTACCGATTCCAATCCTGGGATTTATTGCAAATTATATCAACACAAAAAAAAACCGGGAAATTGTTTTTTATAATAAAAACATACACATAGAACCTACAAATATCTGCCATTACAATTGTTTGTTTTGTTCTTATTCGAAGAAAAAAGGTGATCAGGACAGCTGGATATTGTCAAAAGATGCGCTTCGCAAAAAATTATTGCCCTACAGAAACAGTGAAATAACGGAAGTTCATATGGTGGGTGGCTGCCATCCCGGTTGGAATATTGAACAATATCTGGAATTGGTCAAAATAACCAAAGAGATATTACCCAATGTACACCTGAAAGCATTTTCAGCTGTTGAAATTAATTATATTGCAGAAGAAAGCGGACTCTCCTACAAAAGTATATTAATGTCACTGAAAAATGCCGGTGTTGAAAGTCTGCCCGGTGGAGGTGCCGAAATATTCTGCCCGGAAATTCGAACACAGATATGCCCTGAAAAAGCATCTGCTCAAAAATGGTTAGAAATTCATAAAACAGCCCATAAATCAGGTCTCAGTTCTAATGCTACCATGCTGTATGGACACATTGAAAAAACAGAACACCAACTAAACCATATGGAAATGATCCGGGAATTGCAAGACCAGACCAATGGATTCATGGCTTTTATTCCTTTGAAATTCAGAAACAAAAACAATAAACTTTCTTATATTAAGGAAAGTTCGATTGTAGAAGATTTAAAAACTTATGCGATCTCGCGTATTTTTCTGGATAATTTTCAACATGTCAAAGCCTACTGGCCTATGCTCGGTATTAACAATGCCTTACTAACCCTCTCTTTTGGCACTAACGATTTAGATGGAACAATAGAAGATCCTACAAAAATTTATGCTATGGCAGGTGTGAAAAACAAAAAGAAACTGACAACAAGTGAGTTAAAAAACTATATCTGTCAGGTAAATAAAAAACCCGTTGAAAGGAATTCTCTTTACAGAATTGTACGAAAATAAATGCTCCATCCATAAATTTTATATTTATTTTTGTCTGACACACAATATAAATGCTGTTTATTAGTATAATTAACAACAATAATATATGCGCTTTATAAAAAATATATTCGAAATTATTACGGATAAGACAATCCTTCAACATATTGTTTTATCCCTTGCAATAGCTATTTTAATTATTACGGTAACATTTCTCGGCTTACGTATCTATACCATGCATGGTCGAACGATCGAAACCCCTAACCTTTATGGAACATGCATTGATGATGCAAAAAAGATATTGGACGAGCAGACTTTACGTATAGAAATTGCTGACTCTGTTTATCAGGAAGGGATAAAACCGGGAACAATTGTATCGCAAAATCCCCCATCCGGATTTCATGTAAAAAAACACAGGAAAATTCATGTGACCATCAAAGCTTATCTTCCCGAAAAAACAACAATGCCAAACGTCACAGGGGTGTCATTCCGGCAGGCCAAAGCTGTTCTTGAATCCAATGGTCTTTACGTAGGAAAAATTGTTTATAAGCCGGACATGGCACTGAATAATGTTTTAGAACAACAATACAAAGGACAGGTCATTGGCTCCGGTACACCCATTGTAAAAGGAAGTGACATCACCCTTGTATTGGGCAACGGATACCAGACCAATTACACAAAAACTCCCGACTTACATAATCTGCATCTAAGTGAGGCAAAAATAAAAATTCCGTCATCTTATATTAATTTAGGAAAAATTAGCTACGATAATTCGATACAAACATACAAAGATTCAATTGATGCCGTTATATACAGACAAAGACCGAATCCTGAACAAAATGTGCAAATGGGTACAGAAATCAGCATTTGGCTGACCAATGAAAATAAAAACAAGTAATCATATGCCTAAGCAGTATCTGATATTTTTTCTTCTTGCAATATCTTGCACATTTATAACTATTTATGGGCAAGAACAGGTTGTCCGCCTTATAGATAATCCCCATCTTTCCAGGCAG
>CAYSRH010000222.1:0-4023 GCA_964433245.1 uncultured Bacteroidales bacterium
CAGACAGTGTCACCGGTTAAAAAATAATAAAAATTTTTATTGTCAATACTACTCACACCTTTTGAGTACAGCTTCAAATTCCTCCGGATAGTTGGCCTTGAGATATGCGATTTGATATCCTAACAGCGTATACGCCGCCGCATGACTTTTATTAAAGCTGTATGCGGTATAGTTTTCTATAAGCGTAAGGATTTCTTCCGCTGCTTTCCTGCCGATACCTCTTTTCTCCGCTCCCTGCAAAAACTCTGTTCTGAATGCGGCGATCTCGTTCACTTTTTTCTTTCCAATTGCCCTGCGGAACATATCGGCCCTGCCTGGAGAAACCCCGGCTATATCACTGATGGTTTTTATGATTTGTTCCTGATATACAATAAGACCGTAGGTTTCTTCTAAAATATGTTCTATTGCAGGATGCGGATAATTGACCCTATCTTTACTACGTTTCGCCTCAAAATAACCGGGAATATTCTCCATGGGACCCGGACGATAGAGTGCATTTAACACAATGAGGTCCCGAAACGTATTCGGTTTAAACCGGCGTAAGAGGTCCTGCATTCCACAACTTTCAAAAAAAATAACTCCTTCATTTTCACCCTTACAAAGCATTTCGAAAGTCTTCCGGTCATCAAGTGGGATGGCATCCGGTTCTATTTCGATGCCCCGCCTCTTTAACAACTGGAGAGTATTATTAATTACGGTAACTGTTTTCATGCCAAGAAAATCGAACTTCACCAGACCGCATGTATCCAGCCATTCCGCGGAAAATTGTGTGACTACGAAACCGCTTTCAGGGTCACGACAGAGGGGGACAATATTCGAAATTGGAGATTGTCCAATAACAATTCCCGCAGCATGGACTGAGATACATCGCTTAATTCCCTGCAGCTTTTCCGCTATATCCAGAAAGTCAGAGTATTTCGCTTCAGATTCTTTCAGCTCCCGCAGTTTCGGCTCCTGCATAAGGGCATCTTCAATCGTTACTCTGCAACCGTATGGAATCAGCTCTGTTATAGTGGCTTCATCCGACTTTGAAATAATGGAAGCCTGTACGCAGGCATGCAGTATGCTTACTGTACGGTATGATCCGAATGTGATAACGCCGGCAACGGAATCAGGTCCATACGTTCTTCGTACATAGTCGATAACTTCATTGCGCCGATCAAAGCAAAAATCAATATCAAAATCGGGCAGTACTCCACTTTCTGGGTTAAAAAAGCGTTCAAAATAAAGACCGAACTCCAAAGGATCAATATTGGTAATCTGCAAAGCATATGCGACGATCGAACCGCCGGCGGGACCTCGCCCAGGCCCGACTGGAATCCCATTTTCCCGGGCATACCGTACATAGTCCCATACAATCAGGAAATAATCCGTAAATCCAAAAGAAATAATAAGTTCCAGCTCCATATCCGCACGTAGGCGGACCTCATCAGTTACAGCACTGTACCGCAATTTAAGACCATCGCAGGTAAGCTGTTTTAAATACATAGTGGAATTTTCATACGTTTCGGGGACCGGGAATTTCGGAAGATACATATCCGTTTCAGCAAGATCAACCCTGCATTTTTCTGCAATCTCCACAGTGTTTTTGCAGGTTCCAGGCACTTCTGAAAATAACCGGTACATCTCTGCTCCACTTTTCAGGTAGAACTGATCACTGCCTAAGATAAACGGCTTTATCTCTCCTATCTTTTTACCTTCCTCAATGCAGCGTAGGATATCATGAGCGCGGGCGTCTTCTTTCCGTATGTAATGGGTATTATTCGTGCAGACGACGGGTATCCCGGTTTTATTAGACAATTCTATCAATCTGGTATTAACGATCTTTTGATCGTCTAGTCCGTGGTCCTGCAGCTCGAGGTAAAAATGATCAGGACCGAATACGTTGCGATACCATGAGGCCTTCCGATATGCCGCTTCCGTTTCTCCCGCAAGCAGTAGTTTTGGTATTTCTCCCTGTAAACATGCCGACAACGCGATAAGCCCTGTGGAATGGCGTTCTATCAGCTCGTGACTGATTCGCGGCACATCATCAAATCCTTTTAAATAACCGGAAGTAGAAAGCCCCATGATATTTTTATATCCGGTACGGGTTTGTGCTAGAAGGAGCAGATGGCTGTTATTAGCATCAGGTTCTATTAGGTCGTTTTGTGTACCGGAACCGAGAATTACCTCACAACCGATAATAGGCTTAATTCCAACATTTCCGCATTCCTGACAAAAATGCATTGCCCCTGATAAATTACCGAGATCCGTAATCGCCAATGACCGCATACCGGAGGCTGCCGCTGCATCAACCAGCTTTTCAACGGTAGAGACACTGTTGAATAATGAATAATCGGTATGATTGTGCAGATGGACAAAGTCAGGATCTTTTTGATCGGTAGAATATTTCAAAGGCACCTCCCGGAACTCGAATTACGCATAGTGTAATTGGTGAGGGGTGACAAATGATGTCCCGCCTGATATTTTTACTATTGACAATTTTTCAGATTACCATGAGAGTTAAAATTGGGAACTACCAAAATGTTTAAAATTGATGATTTCAAGGATGTTTTTACAGATATAAATGATTCTCTTTCTATTGAAAGCAGTCGGGACCCGATGGGAATGCAGGTCCTTTGGTCGTTTTTAGGGCAACGGATATTTAAGCAAAAACTTACCACCGTTGCAAATGATATAAGAAACTTTACCCTTAACTTAATCAACCATTCAGTTATTAAGGAAATCGCCCTTGACCATTCTTTTGATTCTTTTTGGGGCACTGCTAGCTCATTCTATAAGACAAGGAACGAATTGATTCGCGGACTCATAATTTTTCTGGAAAATCTATTTATTTTTTCCCTTATTAGTATTAATGAATCTTCGGAGAATGAGCAGATAGAGACTCATGGGTTACTTGGATATCAAAAAGGGATAGAAAAATACGAAAACCAGGGAAAGAACCCTAAAATAATAAAAATTGAAAACAGCCTTGATAATGATATCTTGAAACGGCAAATTTCACTCGGGGTAAACGGCCGATATAAAGGGCCATTTACCCAAATCGGTCTCTTGAATAAAGGATTCACTTACACCGGTGAGATTGACAAAAATTGGGAAAACGTTGAAAAAGAAATCTTCAATCAACAAGAATTGCTTCCATTAAAAGAACTTCGTAACGAACTTCACAAATTAACAGAAAAGACCTTGAGTAGTAACAAAAAGAATCCTGAAGCACCATCAATACTTTTTAATGATGAACAGGTAAAAAAACTTGGAAAGTTCTATTCAAACGTATTTGGGGAAGATAAACCATACAAAAAAACAAAAGAGTTCTGGATTGAAAAATTAGGCTTAAAGGAAGGACCGGCGAATATTTTGTACGACATTATGACGGAAAAAATTGGTAAAATCATCGATTCTAAAGAATTAACTCCAGCGAATTATAAAAATATTTTTGAACAGGCAAAAAATCAAATTAATGATGCGATTTTCTCTGAGATACTCATGTTGGAACCAATTTTAGCACGTTTACAATTCTGTTTCGATTATTTAATGCGGCGAGACGTGGATACGGTCCCTATAAGCCAGGAAAATTTTCACTTGAATAACGCAAATGGCGAATCGGATTTTCTTTATAAAATGAATTCATATAAAAATAACGGGATATTTTCTAAGAGGATAGAACAACTCTATGAAATCTATACATCTTATTTTTCCGGCAACAGACAAGGGCATGATTTAGCAAAAGCAATATATGAATACCATAAAACGATCATGAACGAACGTGGTGGAAGCCCATGGTTTACTATAAAAGGGAACAATCACATTGCGCATTCCGGGCCCACAAAAAATACTATAGATGAAAATGACTACCAGTGGATTCACAGTTATTATTTAGATACGCTAAAAAACATAGTAGATGAATTGGAAAGAACATGAATTTATACGACACATATCGTCATTGTTTAACAAACCATGGGCCGCCGCATAGGGTATGGTTTACAACCTTCAATGTAAGCCCGCGTTTTTTCGAACTAT
>CAYSRH010000223.1:0-4006 GCA_964433245.1 uncultured Bacteroidales bacterium
AAAAATCGACCCAATATTGAGGTTCTGAAAAAATGTAATTTTGAAAGAACCTCAATTGAGAATACTATTGAAAACAAAAAGAGTTACTATATTAGTACCGGCAGGGAAAGGAAAGCCCACTATACGTAATACGAGAGTCGCGGTCGAACACATCCTCGGAATGATGGCCGACGGCGCCACAGAGGAAGAAATCCTGGAAAATTATCCTTAATATACTGTTATTGAGCTGATTATTTTGGTAATGCGCATTTTGCTAAGCGAATTGTAGAATGTACCTGAATAATAGAAATCTGCAAATATGAGGAAGGAGGAAAAATTATTAAGGTCAAAACCTTGACTGCTAGGTATAGTAAAACTTCTTCCGGATATATGGGACAGTTGATTGAATGGCCTGAGGCTGTTACAGAAGGGGAGGATATTGAAGACTGTCGAGAAGCGTTAAAAGATGCAGTTGAGCAAATGGTGCTTGTATATAGAGAACAGGATAGGGAAATTCCTATAGAAAACGCGTTATTCGAAAGTTTTCCGGTATCCACCGATGTCGGTTAATATGATTTTTCTAATTCATCGCTGCGCTGCGGCCCCTCACAGGGGATAAACTCTAAAGTGCAAGAGAAATATTTAAGGAAGAGCTATGATCAAAGTTTTGGAGTTTGTTGATGATGTGGTAATATTTCAGTCTATTACGAAAATAGTTGTTATCGGCTATTTTTGTTGTTTCGGTTGTTGTGGAGCGGCATGCGAAGACTAGAAAGCAAATAGTTGAGGCAGAAGATAAAGTGCTGTCTAAATTTGGGAAGAGAGATAAATACAAAAACTATGCTTGACACAAATAGCGAGAGGGACCATTATTTTATTGTACGTTAAAAGAAAGAGTCCTTGGAGTTTACTGTGGATAGTTCAAAAATAAGGTACAAAACCAATTATCTTTCTAAAGTCATTTTTAGGCTTGATTTTAATCCAATATTGGTTTTGCAAAAAGAAACACCTGCCGATTTTCAGGATAAGATACGTTCAATACTTCCATATTTTGAAGAAAAAAGTGTTATCCAGCATACTACTCGCTTTCAAAGTGATGTACGAGAAGATGAGACCCGGCCAATTAAAAACTGGATTTTCAATGATAGAGAAACAAGAGAACGATACAAACTTATTTTGAATTATCAGTTTTTTACTATTGAAGATTATGATTACACGACACTTGAAGATTTTTTGGAAGTTATTGAACTTGTGGAGAATTCCTTTTATACGTCTTATGAAAATGTGGTCTACTCGAGACTTGGTCTGCGCTATATAAACGAGATCAACTTGTCGAAGGGTAATCCCTTTCAATGGGATGGTTTTATTTCTCCTTCACTTTTTGCCAGTATTAAGGCAATTGAACCGAAAGATACAATCTCAAGGGCTATGTCTCAGATAGTATTTACAAAGGCAACTCATAGTATTGTATTTAATTATGGCATGTTTAATAGTGAATTTCCTTCACCAATCGCTAGGAAAGAATTTATTCTCGATTATGATGCAAGTACAAAAGAAATAAGTCGCGATAAGTTAAAGGAATCGGTTCAGTTATTTAATGAGGACATTGTTGAAATGTTCGAGTCACACATAGGCGATAGTTTGAGAGATAAAATGGGGAGGATACAGACATGATTGTTAGGAACGGTATTCAGAAAGAGAACGAATATTTTGTAAATAATACAACTGATAACAATATAGTGGAGCGTAAGAAAGATGGTGAGTCTATTAAATATTCTGATTCTGAGTGGAGCATAGAAGAAAGTAAATATCACAAAACAGTAGCCCGGAAGCAATATATTGGAAGAGTTACAGAATAATGCCAACAAAAGGTTTATTTTCCGTGAGTCAACTCGATTGCACCAGGGGGATATTTTCAGGGATATTTGCCATAATGTGATTGATTCTAATAAAGATGTCTTTTCTATTAGTATCCCCTATGCGGTTATACTCACTCAAGATTGTGATCTTGATCAAGGTAGGGATTATCTCGAAGATTTACCCGCTGAACCGGTGGAGAGCAATCAGTTTATTGCCAATTTGATTATGGTTCCTATGTTTCCCGCCGAGCATCTGCGGGAGGGCAAGCATCTTGAAGATCTGTATTTGGTAACCCAGAAACGTATTAATTCCGACAGATGGAAAAATGTGTGTAACAATAACAATCTGAGATATCATTATTTTAACAGAGATATCTCCCTTCAGTTACCCGATTTAGCAATAGACTTCAAGCATTATTTTACCATACAGGCTCGAATGTTGGTAAACCTTCACGAAGATCATTATTTAGCATCGATAAATGAGATATTTAGAGAACATTTATCCCAGAGGTTCTGTAATTATTTATCCAGGATAGCTTTGCCGGATAGTTGACGATTTTATGGCACTGAAAGTCTGGATAATTTATACACGTATTTACGAAATGATTTGTGTAGAATCTTAACTGTTATGAAAACACCATGTGGAAACAGTCTTCCTACAAAAAGCCTTGATAAATTATGGGCCTGTTGAAACCATCGGCCGGGGCAGTGCTGGCAGACAGCCGGCAGGTAAGCGAACGAGAACTTCACACGGCATAACAGCGGAATCCCTGAAGGTCGGCGGTTTTTCATGATATGGTATAATACAATAACAGGAAATAACTGCCTTATGAATACAGCAAAAGAGGAAATAAAAGCAATTCTGGACAAACTGCCGGACGATTGCGCGCTTGAAGATGTCCAATATCATCTCTACGTGTCGAAAAAAATCCACAAGGGGATCGAGCGAGCGGAGAAGGAAGGCACGATTAGCCAGGATGAGGCGGAGCGGAAATTTAACAAATGGATCTCGAAGTAAGGTGGTCACCGGAAGCAACCGAGGACATTGAGGCCATCGCTGAGTATATAGAAAGGGATTACTTGAACACGTTTCAGATCGGTTTGAAGGTTCCTGAAAGAAGTCTTGTGGGGTTAGGGTGTTCCGCTGCGCTAGGGTACGCACCTGTTGCGAGCAGCGGGCGAAGCGAGTGACCAGGGCTTCCGATCCCTGACGCGGGTAGAAGGCATTACCATTATTCTTAAAGCAAAACGAGTGCTGGTTGCTCGAACCCCTGCCCCGGTATCAATTGGTTCCCAATAATAATAAAATGTAGTTAAAAGAGTGCCAAAGGAGGTAGAAGGAATGGGTAAGGCAAAGGAAAAAATCACCATAAGTATACCAAAAGAAATAGTTGACAAGATTGCTGAACTTAATAATGTGGACAAGAAATATATAGACAGAACAATTGTCAAGATACTCAAAGATGAGATAGATGTTGAGAAAAAGTTAAAAGAGCTTCAGGAAGAGAAATCAAAATAAAAAAGTAACAACATGAGAGCGTATATAGATTCAAATTTATTGATACGAGTAATTTTTCCGGATAAAAAGAATGTGACCGAACGGCGCCAATATAAGACTATTATAAAAAGTTTCGAGGTCGAACATAACATTATTTCTCTTATTGAAAGCGCCCGAAATTATAAACTATCCGATTTCAAGAGGAGAAAATTACACCAATTAATAGGCAGCGGTCCAACCGTTCCCGATAATGAAGATTGGAAAGTATCTCACTATATTCTTATGCAGTGGGCAAAAGACAACAAGATAAGAGATAAGAAGAAATTGCGAAAGATGCAAATGGACTGCCTTATTGCTGCTATGGCAATTAACAGAAGATATTATGTAGTAACTCATGACAACGATGTTACGATTCTAAAAAATACAGATATAGGTAGACCTTTAAATCTATTTTATCCATAAGCTAAACTTGCTGCTTTTGACCGAATATACAGGCGTTTCTTCCGGCCGCTGACTGGATGCATGGCTGTCGGGCGATGCATTTCACAAAATTGGGTCTCGATATGGTTTGGATAACTTTCAATTCTGTTGTAGATAGGGTAATTGTTGTTACAGCAGCCACTTTCAAAATTAACCAATTTTGAAAGTGGCCCTACCTTTAGATTTTTCT
>CAYSRH010000224.1:0-3986 GCA_964433245.1 uncultured Bacteroidales bacterium
TATTTTGTCACTATCTGAAGCAAGTGCTGTTAACATAATAATTGGAATATGGCTTGTTTTCTCGTCTTGCCTTATTTTTTCACACATTTCATACCCATTCATATCGGGCATCATAATATCAGAGATAATTAGGTCAGGGATAGTTTCCTGTGCTTTTTCGAAACCTTCAATGCCATTACCTGCCAGTATGATTGTGTAATCATGCTCAAGGGTTAGCTGTATATAGCTTTTTATGTCTTCATTGTCTTCAACAACGAGGATAATAGGTTTTTCATCTTCTATTATAAAAGGATCATCGTTAAGTTTTTCATCAGGTAACAAATTATTTTCTATTGTGTCCTGATCCTGACTCACTATTTCTTTTTGTAGTAAATTTTTATGTTCTTCCTGTATCAATTGGGACGGATCAAAATGTTTATTGCCGAGAGGCAGGATAATTGTGAATATTGTTTCTTCTCCTTCTGAACTGGAAACTTTAATTTCTCCTTTATGTAAGCCAACAAATTCTTTTGCGAGTGCAAGTCCAATTCCTGATCCTTTCCTATGATTATTTCCGGAATGTTCAGCTTGATAATAACGATCGAATATTTTAGAAATATCCTGCATGGCAATCCCTTTGCCGGTATCTTTTATTGATATTTCAGCAAATCCTTCGGTGTAGAATATACCATGTTGGTTGGGAGTTAATTTTTCAGATGTCGAAATTTGATTGAAAGTTTTTAAAGACAGTTTTATTGAGCCGTTTTCCGGGGTGAATTTAAAGGCGTTTGATAGTAAGTTATAAAGTGTTTTTTCTATCATGTCTGTATCTATCCAGACATAAAGTTTATTGTTTTCTGAATGAAAGGAAAATGTAATATTATGTTTTTGGGCAACATATTCGAAAGAAGAAAAAATTCCGGAGAGAAAAGAATTTAATTCAACCTTTTTTGGAAAAGCCGGCAATTTAGCTGCTTCAATTTTTTGGAAATCAAGTATTTGATTAACAAGGCGGATTAAGTGCCGGGCATTTCTTTCTATAAAATCCAGCTTTTTATAACTCTCGGTGTTTTTACCGGTATTTTTTTTCAGAGATTCTACTGGTCCGGTAATTAATGTAAGGGGGGTTCGAAATTCGTGAGAAATGTTTGTGAAAAAACGAATTTTTGATTGATTGATTTCAATGTCTTTTTGTGATATTTCTTCTTGCTGTTTTTTTTCTTTTTCCAGAATTTTGATATTTGCACGAAGCCTTTCTCTGTTTGCTGTAATAAATCTGATAAGTAATAAGAGACTGATAAAAAGGATTATATAAATAGAAAAGGCCCACCAGGTAAGCCAAAAAGGAGGTTTTACATGAATTGAAAGAGATATGGGATCACTCCATAAATTATCGTTATTCGCAGCTTTTACTTGTAGTTGATACCTGCCCGGAGGCATATTATTATAATTCACACTTCGTTGTTTTGCTGTGGCATAAATCCAATCATCATCGAAATTTTGCATCCGGTAAGCGTAGGTGATTTTTTCGGGATTTTCATAATGGAAGCCGGTGAATTCAAAAGTTAAGACCCGTTCATCATGCTTAAGTGTTATCTTATCTGTATTAATAAGAGGACGGGATAGTATTATCCTGTTATTGTATAAGGTGTTGGATCGCACGGGTTGGTTGGCTATTTTTAATTGCATGAATGCTACTTTTGGGGGAGACGGATTGTCAAATATACTGTCGGGGCGAAACTTGACGATCCCATCATGTGTGCCAAACAGGAGAAATCCTTTCCAGTGTATCCCTGCATTTTTTTGAAAAATATCAGAAATGAGACCATCATCTTTTGTGTAATTTGTGATTTGTTCATTTTCCGGCATTAAGCGGGAAAGTCCGGCAGATGTACCAATCCAAATGTTCCCTTTTCGATCTTCCAGGACAGATGAAACAGAGTTGCTTAAGAGTCCGTCAGTGACCCTGTAATTGGTGAATACCAAACTATCTTCAATTATAGATATTTTGTTGAGACCTCCGCCTTCAGTTCCTGCCCATATATCGCCTCCGGAATCTTCAAGAAGTGTCCATATTTTGTTTGAACTGATGGATGAGAATGCATCCGGATTATCCTGATAAGATGTAATACGTGCCGGAAAATTAAATTTATCTTCTTTAGAAATAAAAAGCAATCCTTTTTCTGATCCCAACCAAAGATTTCCATTTTTGTCTTCAAGAATTGTATAGATGGATCTTCTTTGCATGCTATTGCTGTCCTGATCCTGATATATCAAAGTAAATGTTCCGGTACCGGGCTTGTATAATTCCAATCCTGCTGTGGTGCCTATCCATATATTTTGTTCCTCGTCAATGTGGATATCCCAGACATTCCATCCATTTAAAGTGTTAGGGTCATTGGGGTCCGGTCTGAAATATTGTTGGGACAGGGTTTGTGGGTTAAAGAGGAAAAGTCCTACGCTTCCTATCCAGAGCTGTCCTTGTTTATCTGATCTTATGACATTAATAAAGTCAGCGACAGAACTTGCGGTACCGACCGGGAATAATGTTTCAGTTTGCTCTTGCATAATAAGTTCTTTGCTACGTCTGTCTAAATCGCGGATATGACCGTTTCCTACGAGGTAATGACTTGCTGTGTTATGTTCAATGTGGGATAAAACACCACCTTCGCTACCCGTCCAATAAGATTCGGATGAGTATGATGCAAAAGTATTAATGCGTTTGTCAATAATCAATTCATTATCATCAAATGAGTAAAACTGTTTTGCATGCAGATTGAGCTTGTTTAACCCTTTGTAGGTTCCTGACCAAAGGATATTTGAATGATCAATAAAAAGTGATATAATGTAATTGTCTGAGAGATTGTTGTATTCGTTTTTACGTATAGTAGTAAAATGAATATCCCGGGGATTATTTATTGTTTTTGTTATTGGGGATTTTGTTTTGTTGAGTCCGTTTGCTGTCGCAATCCACAGATTGTTTTGTTTGTCGGTAATAATTTTTTCAATGATGTTGTGGGAAATGGAGTTGGGATTGTTTTTGTTTGTTTTAAAAGTCAACAAATTTGAACTTTCCGGCATTTGAGATTGGGATACAGGAATCATACAGAGACCGTTCCTTGTTCCAATCCACAGATTGTCTCTGGAATCTTTATGAAGACAATTAATGTTGTTGCTTGTCAGAGGAGAATTGTTAATGTTAAATGTATGGAAGGGGAGGTTGAGAGAGTCGGGATGAGCCTTGATTATGTAAATCCCTCCTCCGTTGGTACCTGCCCATATTCTGTTGTATTGGTCAATTGCAAGGGATGAAATTTGGCTGTGGGTAATAATGTTTTGATTGTCAGGTTTATGAAATAGAGAAGAAAACTGTAATTTGTGTATTGAATCTTGTATGTTGACTCTGTTAATGCCTCCGCCATAAGTTCCGATCCAGAGATACCCGTAATTGTCTTCGATGATGGAATTAATGCTGTTGTTTGAAATAGAGTGTGGATTGTCAGGTTCATGGGTGTAAGTAAAATAGAAACCTTTTTCTTTTCCGGGATCAGCTAAACTTGTACCATAAAGGTAGTCAGGAGTAAGAATGACAAGTCCTCCGCCACTGGTTCCGATCCAAAGATTCATGTTCTGGTCCTGGTAAATTGCTGTTACACAATTGTTGCTGAGACTGGAAGGATTGTCAGGATTAGGCTTGAATAAATTATATTCATACCCGTCAAAACGGATAAGTCCTGCCCATGTTCCAAACCACATGTAGCCAAAAGAATCCTGATGCATTGAAAAAATGTAGTTTTGCTCCTGATTTCCCCCAAAACTTTGTGATTCAAAAATATGGTTGCTTTTGAGGGAGATAAAAAAGCAAAATACACACACACATGTTAGAAAAGATTTACTCATAAATAATTAATTACGATCGCTTCTTCAAATATATAATTTATCTGTTTTTGTGGTCATAAAATTAGGGAATAACTTAAAAATCAGGGCAAGGGAGTGCTTTTGGTTTT
>CAYSRH010000225.1:0-3983 GCA_964433245.1 uncultured Bacteroidales bacterium
CAGTTAATCAGTAAATTAGACTTATGGCGAGCTCCATATGACCATTGAAAATAAAATATAAACATATGAAGGTTATGAAAAAAATGGTGATAACTGATTGATGACAAACACACTACTAGGTACGCTATCGCTACTCGACATATTGGTAATCGTGGTTTTTATGCTTGCCATCCTGTGGATTTCGCTCTACTACGGTCGTAAGAGCAACTCCATGTCGGGTTTCTTTCTTTCCGGGCGAAACCTGCCCTGGTACATTGCCGGAACTGCTATGGTGGCAACCACCTTTGCTGCCGACACGCCTTTGGCTGTAACTGAACTGGTGGCTAAGAACGGAATAGCCGGAAATTGGTTGTGGTGGAATATGGCAATTGGTGGCTTATTAACCGTTTTCTTCTTTGCCAAGCTTTGGCGACGAGCCGGTGTGCTCACCGACCTGGAATTCATTGAACTGCGTTATGATGGCAAGCCGGCTGCCTTTTTGCGTGGCTTTCGTGCACTTTATCTGGGTCTGTTGATGAATGCTGTAATTCTGGGCTGGGTGCACAAGGCCATGGAAAAAATATTTCTTGTTACCTTTCCGGGCATCGACCCCTTTTTGTTGGTGGTAGGCATTGCGCTTTTTGTGGCTGTGTATGCTTCCTTAAGCGGACTCTCCGGCACCGCCCGTACCGACAGCATTCAGTTTGTATTTGCTTTGGCAGGCTGTATTGTGTTTGCCGTGTTTATTATAAAACTCCCTATATTGGGCAGTTTGCAGGAACTCAAAATCCAAGTTCCTGAAGGAGCCTTGCAGTTTTTTCCGAAGGTGCTGACGGATGGTTCCTCTGCGAATGGTGTCAACGGAATGTTTGCCTTGCCCTTGGGGGCTTTGGTGGCATTTGTAGGCTTACAGTGGTGGGCATCGTGGTATCCGGGTGCAGATCCCGGCGGGGGCGGCTACATTGCCCAACGCATGATGTCGGCGAAAGACGAAAAACAGAGTTTGCTGGCTACGCTGTGGTTTAACATTGCTCACTACACCTTGCGACCCTGGCCCTGGTTGGTGGTTGCCCTCGCCGCATTGGTGATACTGCCCAGGGCGGAAAGCCCTGAAGCCATTGAATCGCAGAATCCTGCCCTTTATGTCCAGGTTGTTGAGGCATACGAATCGCGTTCGCTGGTGGGTAAGACGGATCTTTCCGCTTACCCTGCCGATTTTCTGCTAATGTACGAAACCTATGAAAACACGGTAGATCCAGGGGTTATGTACCCCAAGTTAATGGTAAAGTACTTGCCCTCAGGCATTTTGGGCTTGCTCATTGCCGTATTTCTGGCAGCCTACATGTCCACTGTAGCAGCACAGCTCAACTGGGGAACTTCTTATGTGGTACACGATTTTTACAAGCGCTTTATTCACAAGCAAGGTAGTGAAAAACATTATGTATTGATTAGCAGGTTAGGAATTCTTGTTATGGTTATCATGAGTCTGTTGGTGTCGCATTACCTGCTGACCACCATCAAGGGTGCCTGGGAGTTTATTATCAATGCCAGTGCGGGCTTGGGTGGTGTACTGCTTCTTCGTTGGTTCTGGTGGCGGGTCAATGCCTGGTCGGAAATTGTTGCCATGATCACGCCTGTTATCATATACCTCGTTGCCAGGCACTACGGCATGGTATTCCCCTATACCTTGTATCCAACGGTGTTTGGAACCACCCTCGTGTGGGTTCTGGTGACCTTGCTTTCTCATCCGGTTTCTGACAAGCATTTGGTCGGGTTTTACAAGCGGGTTCATCCAGGAGGCATTGGCTGGCGAAAGTTTGCCAAACGTTTTCCCGAAGTTACACCCGACAGTGGGTATGGTCGCTTGTTGATTAACTGGCTGTTGGCATTGGTGGCTGTGTATAGCACCCTGTATGGTATAGGACAACTCTTGTTCGAGGGATTGTTGGCTTTTCTGCCCTGGTTGGGCATTGTGGTTGTTACCACCGCCATCCTCTATCATTTAATTGGTAAAGGGAAGTAAACTCCTACCACTACATTCCTACCAACATACGGTGTTGTATTCAGAACAATCCTAATATTTTACCGGTCAACTACGCCTATAAATATAAAATTACGTATTTTTGTTCACATGAAAAAAAATCTTTGTTTACTTCTGACAATTTCTTTTATCTGCGCATGCAATATAAAAGATGAAAAAGACAATCCCCCGGAGCCAATACCATTCGACTCTATTACCGTTGAGTATTTACACCAAAACATAAAAAAGTCCCACCCAAGATTGGTTTTAAGCAATGAAGAACTTATTACATTAAAAGAAAAAATCAATTCTGATGCTATCGTGGGACATATCTATGGTTTAATTAAGAAAAAAGCCCGTGAAATTATCAAAGAAGAGGTCATAAAAAGAGATATGGAGGGCAGGAGACTTTTATATACCTCAAGGAAATTCCTTGACCGGGTTAACGCTCTGTCAGCAGCATGGTTAATAGAAGGAGATTCGATTTACCTGAACCGGTTAAACAGTGAACTCATTTCTGTTTCATCTTTTAAAGACTGGAATCCGGAACATTTTCTTGATGTAGCTGAGATTCTTATGGGGGTTTCACTTGCTATTGATTGGAATTATTCTGATTTGCCTGACTCGACTATAAAAATTGCAAAAAAAGCCATTATAGAAAAAGGTCTTATCCCGGGTCTCGATACCACAAAAGATTATAACTGGTGGCACAATGCCCATCATAACTGGAACCAGGTTTGTTATGGTGGTATGCTGGCCGGAGCCATTGCAATTTTTGATGACAAACCGGTTCTTGCTGTTGAAGTTTTTAATCTTGCAAGAAAAAAAATACCTATTGCCCTTCAAGAATACGCACCGGAAGGGATTTACCCGGAAGGGGCTTCTTACTGGGCGTATGGCACATCTTATTCTGTATTAACAGCTTCTATGCTCGAATCATCTTTAGATACCGATTTTGGAATAAGCAATTATACCGGATTTATGAACAGTCCTGTTTTTGTTCTAAAAAGTATTGCTCCAACAGGCATGTTTTTTAATTTTTCCGACTGTAATGATTACGCCGGAACAAAACCCTATTATCTCTTATCATGGTTTGCTATGAAAACCGGGAACAAAGATTTCTACGATGAATCCGTTTTACTTAAAAAGGATGCAACTCCTCCGAGGTACTCATTACCATGCTTACTATGGATAAGTAAATTTGAAGAGAAAACTGCCAATTCTATTCCCTCCAACTGGAAAGGAGAAGGCAAAAACCCGCTCGCTGTTTTCACCTCTGATGAGAATAATTATTACTTTGCATGCAAGGGAGGTTCGGCAAGTTTTAATCATGCCAATATGGATGCCGGTTCATTTGTTTTCGAAACAGATACAATACGATGGGCTATTGATCTGGGGAACCAAAATTATACCTACCTCGAAAAAGAAGGAATAGACCTTTGGTCGAAATGCCAAAGCTGCGAAAGATGGACCCTGATTTCCAAGAATAACTTCGGACACTCAACACTCACGGTAAATAATCTATTACATAGGGTTGAAGGGATTTCGGAGATTGTTGATTTCAAAGATTCAGAAAAGCCTCATGTGTCCATTAATTTAACCCCTCAGTTTGGAAACAACCTTGAAAAAGCTATTCGAAAATTTAGCAAACCAGATAATACCTCTCTCATTATTGAAGATGAAATCATTCCAAATGATTCAACCTATTCCGTTACCTGGCAAATGATAAGTGCAGCAAATGCTGAAATAGTAGATAATGTAGTAATTCTTTCAGAAAAAGGCAAAAAATTAAAAATTAAATGTAATTCACATCCTGAACACAAATTCACAATACAGCACCTTGATCCTCCACCATTAAAACACGATAAAAAAATATCCGGATTGAAACGTATTGAAATTCATCTCAACAAAAAAGATTTAAACGAAAAAGTTAACCTTGTTGTTGAATTAAAGGATCTTGGAATGATGGAAACTAAACGCATGA
>CAYSRH010000226.1:0-3970 GCA_964433245.1 uncultured Bacteroidales bacterium
AAAAAAATAATATTGCGATAAGATACCTTGCCGTCATATGATCATTTATAAAATAATGCCTCCCCCAACAACATCTTCATCCTGATAAAACACCGCTGATTGCCCGGGAGTTACAGCAGAAACAGGGGATTGAAAAACAATCTTTGCACCGGCTTCATCAGGATACAAAAAGCCCTCTGCCGGATGGGTATTATAACGTATTTTTGTAGAAACCCTGATCTCTTTATCTATGGTCTTGTATTTCATTAAATTGATCCTGTGTATATATAGCTCATTGGTCAATAACAGGTTTCTTTCGCCCAACACCACTGTATTGGTTGCCGGATCTATGGAAATAACGTATGCCGGGTAGCCCAGTGCGATCTTTAGTCCTTTCCTTTGCCCTACGGTATAGTAAGGGTAGCCCTCGTGTTTTCCCAACACATTTCCATACACATCAACAAAATTTCCGGGACCAATCTTTTCATCAAGATCAGGAACATTGTCTCTGAGAAATCGGCGGTAGTCATTATCAGGAATAAAACAGACCTCCTGGCTTTCCCTTTTTTCAGCGAGTCGCTTCATTCCATTTTCCCGGGCAATATTACGCACCTCACTTTTATTGAGTTTTCCGAGTGGAAATAACGTTCTTTTGAGGTTATCCTGACTTAAGGTCCAGAGAAAATATGTCTGGTCTTTTGACAAGTCTGCCCCTTTGGACAAATAATAGCGACTCTCTGATTGCTGAATTCTTGCATAATGACCTGTCGCAATGTAATAACATCCCAGTTCATCAGCCAGCTCAAGCAACTTCCCCCACTTAACAAAAGAGTTGCATACAATACATGGATTTGGGGTTCTTCCGGAAATGTATTCATATATAAAATCTGCAATAACAGTTTTCCTGAAATCTTCGCGAATGTCCAATACACGATGTGGGATACCAAAATGTTGGGCGTTCTTTTTCGCCTCCATGATTGTGTCAACCGAACAACAGCCGGTTTCTTTTTCCCAGCACCCCTTCGCAATTGAATCAAAAGGACGGAAAGTGACTCCTTCCAATTCATATCCTTCTTCTTTCAGTAACATTGCAGCAACAGTGCTGTCAATGCCTCCACTCATGGCAAAGAGGACTTTTTTGTTTTCTTGTTGCATAAGGATCAATAAATCATATCCCGGGGCTCTTGTAATTCTTTTGCTTTTTCTTCCTGTTTTCTGAAAAACTCTTGCTCCTGTTGTTCGATTTTTTCAAGATCAACAGGGATGCCTGCTTTGTACTCCATATCACTGATCAACGAACCTTCTTCATCGTAAACATACCACACGCCCTCTTTTAATCCGTTTTTATACGCTCCCTTCATTTTCACGTCTCCATTAGGAAAATAAGATACATACCGACCACTGGCCGAACCATTTTTATATTCAGCTTTCATTTTTTCTGCCCCATCAGGAAAAAATTGCAGCCATTTCCCATGTTTTATGCCATCTTCATATGCAATAATCTGGTGGATCTGCCCATTTTCATAAAATTTCTTTTGTTCCCCATGCAATTCTCCATTCTTATAATATTCTTCAATCATTTTTGCATTACTATAATAACTATAGGAGACCCATAATCCTTCTTTCTTTTTGTTCACAAAAACACCTTCGGAAGCAAGTGATCCATCACCATAAAACATTTTGGTCTTAACACTATCCGAAGATTCATCAAAATACTGGATAATCTTCGCTGTTTCCCCATCATCAAAATACCTGACAAAGCGACCCACGGGCTCTCCTTCTTTAAAAAAACCCTTGTATTGTAAAACACCATCCAGAGCGTATGATTTCCACCATCCGGTTTTTTCTCCCCGATCATTTATTTGATTCCATACAGTATCCTGCTGGGCATGGAGAATTGCCACACTTAATATAAAACCAAAAATTAAAATCTGTTTCATGTGTTTAAAATTTACGACCATACTTTTGATTTGGCACACATTTTCGATCATAATTGCGTATGTATCTCAATATTAATTTCAGACATGGTCTGTTTCATGTGTTTAAAATACGTTAATTCTGAAAATCGGACGTGTCTCTGTAATGATGTCATTGCTTTCAATTATCATTCTGATAACAAGTTCACTATTGGGAGGAACAGTTTTCAGTAATTCCTTACATTCATCATTTAAACGATTGCCCCTGCCTCTTTTTGACATATAATGGTTGCCATAAACATACCCCATTGTAAAGCTTGCAACCTTGTACCAGGATTCAATACCAATGATGTCATCGGTATAATATATCCCCAAACCCAAACTGTCACTATGCATGAGCATTGCTTTGGGAATGGATTCGTCTTGTCCTACGATAACACCATTAATTTTAAGCCTTGGCTTAGGAAAGGGGTTTACCTGTAAAATCTGGTCTTTTATAAATTCTTTCCCTGATTCAGATTTTCTATATAAACTAATTTTTGCATCTCCCGGTTTTTTAGGAATGGCATAAAATCGTTGATTGTCCCGAATAATCATACCATTATCTATTTCCAACAGCAAATTCCGGGTATCAGAGATGCCCCGAATTGACAATTCATTGTCAATGCCAACATACAGGATGTTGGCTCTTGAATTAATCGCCTTGATCTGTATTTCAGATGAAGACCCCATTGCAAAAAAAACAAAACAATAAAAAAATAATAAAAATAATCTTGACATACTTGACATACTTGACATACTTATTCTCCCCTTTTTCTCGTATAGAGTACTATATACAACAAAATTACGTATTTTTCTTTTATTTATTCTGATTTAGTTTCTATTTTTGCCAATAAATAAAAAACAAACGACATGCCTTTAAATATTCCGGATAAACTACCGGCGATAAAAGAATTACGAAAAGAGAATATTTTTGTTTTACAGGAGAAAAAAGCATTGAAACAAGATATTCGACCCCTTCAGATCGCATTGTTAAATCTTATGCCAATAAAAACTGAGACTGAATTACACTTACTTCGTTTGTTATCAAATTCCCCGCTTCAGGTTGAAGTAACCCTGTTGCATACCGATTCTCACACACCGAGACATACACCTAAGGAACATCTCGATGCTTTTTATAATACTTTTTCTATCATTGAAAAAAAAAATTTTGACGGAATGATTATCACCGGAGCTCCGGTTGAAAAAATGCGTTTCGAAGATGTTGATTACTGGGAAGAAATGAAGGAAATTATGGAATGGAGTAAAGAACATGTTACTTCAACGATCTATATCTGCTGGGCTGCACAAGCAGGTTTATATCATCATTATGGAATTCCCAAGCGAATCGTTGATGATAAGATATTTGGCGTATTCAAGCATAAAGTAATTGATCCAAACATTCCACTTGTCAGAGGGTTTGATGATGAATTTCTGGCTCCTCATTCACGATATTCCACAACAAACAGAGAAGACATCAATGAAAAAAAAGAATTACAGATACTGGCTGAATCAGAAGATGCCGGCGTCTATATTGCAGCTGATAAAACAGGAAAAATGATCTTTGTGTCCGGACATGGAGAATATGACCCCTTAGCGTTAAAACGTGAATATGAAAGAGACCTGAAGAAAGAAAAAAAAACGGTCATCCCCTGCAACTATTTTCCTGATAACGATCCGTCAAAAGATCCTATTATCCGGTGGACAAGCCATGCAAACCTGCTCTTCTCTAATTGGTTAAACTATTATGTTTATCAGATGACTTCCTTTCGATGGGCGATCAAATAAATAGGTTCTACCCTTATTTTAATGGTTAAATATTTAAATTTACTAGTGTCCGGTTAAAAAACATTATTTCGTATATATGCCTGATAGTCGAATCATTACGACAGGTCGCCCCGAATGGGGCTTGTTTTACTCGCCGTGGTTTTATTCTACAAACAGGTCGTCACTACGTGACTATAATAAGCTGCGTAGCAGTGTCCTGATTGTAGAAAGTTGAACCGAGCCATGACTCATCATGGCGAGCTCCATAT
>CAYSRH010000227.1:0-3931 GCA_964433245.1 uncultured Bacteroidales bacterium
CCCGGCGGTATCATCGGGAAGATGTTGCCTTCTTTCTCCACCATTACTTCAAGCAGATAAGATCCTTTGTGTGCCAGCATCTCATCCACAGCATCTTTTAGATTTTCTCTTTCCTCTATTTTTTTGGATTTTACCTTATATCCTTTTGCGATGGTTTGATAGTCAGCATTTACCATGTTTGTTGATGCATAACGTTTATCAAAGAACATATCCTGCCACTGCCGAACCATTCCGAGAAAATTATTATTCAACAACACGATCTTCACTGCGATTTTATGTTCCATTATGGTTCCCAGCTCCTGAATTGTCATCTGGAATCCACCATCTCCAACAAAAAGGATTACTTCTTTTTCCGGGATTGCCAATTTAGCCCCCATAGCTGCCGGCAATCCATAGCCCATCGTTCCAAGTCCTCCGCTAGATACAAAAGAATTCGGATACAGGTATTCAAAATACCTGGCAGCAGCCATCTGATGTTGTCCAACATCCGTACAAACAATGGCATCTCCCTGAACCTTATCGGAAATTAAATGAATCACTTCACCCATCCTCATCTTTCCCTGTTTGGGATGAATTTCCCTTTGAATAACCTCTTTCTGTTCTATCTCCTCACAGGCTCTGAATTCACCGAGCCACTCTTTGTGTTCGGCAGGTTTTATCAAAGGGAGTAAAGCGTTTAATGCACTTTTCATGTCCGAATTTACCGATACATGTGTTCCGATATTTTTATCAATTTCAGCGGCGTCAATCTCAAAATGAATGATGCTTGCCTGTTTGGCATAATCATTAATTCGTCCTGTTACCCTGTCATCAAAACGCATTCCCAGGGCAATAATAAGATCCGCCTCATTGGTTTTTATATTCGGACCATAGTGACCGTGCATTCCCAGCATCCCGACATACAGTTCATGATCCTGAGGGAAGGATGACAATCCTAGCAAGGTATTGGCAACAGGTATATGCGACTGGGTAGCCAGTTCCTTCAACTCATTTTCTGCCTGGGACAATAATATGCCATGCCCTGCCAGTATCAATGGTTTTTTTGCCCCGTTGATCAATTCTGCAGCTGCTTTTACTGCATCCATATCAATTTCAGGATAAGGAGTATAACTGCGGATATCAGGATAACGCTGGTACGAAAAATCAAGTTCCGTATTTTGTGCATTGATCGTTATATCCAATAAAACCGGTCCCTTTCTTCCTGTATTGGCAACATAAAATGCCTTGGCAAAAGCAAAGGGGATATCTTCTGCTTTTGTGATCTGGTAATTCCATTTTGTAATGGGCATTGTTACGCCCAACACATCAGTTTCCTGGAAAGCATCACTTCCGAGATCTCCATATGCAACCTGAGCCGTGACAAATACCATGGGAATGGAATCCATATTTGCGTTGGCAATACCGGTGACGAGGTTGGTTGCTCCGGGACCTGAGGTAGCAAAACAAACACCCGTTTTTTGTAAAACACGTGCATATGCTTCAGCTGCATGTGCACCACCCTGTTCATGCCTGACCAGAATATGACGAAAGCGGTCTTCAAAAAACATCATCTCATCATAAATCGGCATGATCTTACCTCCGGGATACCCAAAGATCAAATCCACCTCTTCTTCCAAAAGACACAACAAAATGGCCTCAGCCCCTTTAACCCGTACCGGTTTTTTTGTTGTTTTATAAATTTCGTACTTTTTTAATATGTTCTCAGCCATGATTATCTGATTTTATTTAAGTTTATTGTTTTATTGTCAATATCAATCAATCAATCTTACCGCACCGAGGTCAGCAGATGAAGCAAAATGAGCATATGCTTTAAGTGATTTTGGCACGATTCTGTTTCGGTCCGGGACAAAAGCTTTATCTCCCTTTGCCAATTCTTCTTTTCTTCTTTTCTCCATTTCTTCATCAGATATCTTTACATTGATCTTCCTGTTGGGAATGTCAATTTCAATGATATCTCCATCCCGCACCAGTCCTATTTCTCCTCCGGCAGCAGCTTCAGGCGACACATGTCCGATGGACAATCCGGAAGTTCCTCCGGAGAAGCGACCATCCGTAACCAATGCACATTCTTTGCCAAGATGACGGGACTTAATATAGGTCGTCGGGTAGAGCATTTCCTGCATCCCCGGACCACCCTTAGGTCCCTCATAGGTAATGATCACTACATCACCTGACTTTACCCGGGTTGGATCCAAAATTCCCTTACATGCATCATCCTGCGAAACAAAAACCCTGGCAGGACCACTGAACTTAAAGATGGAAGGATCCACACCTGCTGTTTTTACAACACAGCCTTTGCCGGCAATGTTGCCAAATAAAATACCCAATCCACCATCAGCAAAATAACAATGTTCCATATCACGGATACAGCCTTCTGAACGATTTTTATCAAGCTCTTTATAGACAGATTTTTGCGATCCCATCACCAGGTTTTTATAGCCACCCGGAGCGGATTTATAAAGATCAATAGCTTCCTGTGAGACATCCTCTCGCATGATATCATATTTTTTAATTGTATCCGCCAATGAAGTCGCATCCACACGGCATACTGAAGTATCAAGCTTGCCAGCCCTCTCTAATTCTGCAAGGATTCCTATGATTCCTCCGGCCCTGTTTACATCTTCAATATGGTAATGCGAGTTTGGAGCAACCTTGCTTAAGACAGGAATCTCTCTTGACAATCGGTCTATATCCTTCATGGTGAAATCTACTCCGGCTTCATGAGCAATGGCCAATAAGTGCAATACTGTATTGGTCGAACCTCCCATGGCGATATCCAGCGCCATCGAATTCATAAATGCGGCTTTGGAACCTATGGAGCGAGGCAGCACACGGTCATCACCTTCATAATAATATCGTGTTACGATATCAAAAATAATGTCAACTGCCTGTTCGAACAATTTCTTTCTGTTGGCATGTGTAGCCACGACAGTTCCGTTCCCCGGCAGGGCAAGTCCCAGTGCTTCATTCAGGCAATTCATAGAATTAGCGGTAAACATCCCGGAACATGAGCCACAGGTAGGACAAGCTGCCTGCTCCACGGCATTCAGCTCCTCTTCCTGCGCAGTGTCATCACCACCCATCATCATGGCATCAATCAGGTCGTACTTTTTTTCATTCACAACCCCGGCTTCCATCGGTCCTCCCGACACAAATACAGCAGGGATGTTCAGCCGCATCGCAGCCATCAGCATTCCCGGGGTAATTTTATCACAATTGCTGATACAGATCAGGGCATCCGCTTTGTGGGCATTGACCATGTATTCAACCGAATCAGCGATAACATCACGTGAGGGGAGGGAATACAACATCCCATCGTGCCCCATTGCTATCCCATCGTCAATTGCAATGGTATTAAATTCAGCAGCGAACCATCCACGTGCCTCGATCATTGCTTTCACATCCTGCCCGACCTGGTGCAGGTGTACATGACCGGGAACAAATTGCGTAAATGAATTTGCTATAGCAATTACGGGTTTACTCATCTGATCTTCCTTCATCCCGTTAGCTCTCCATAGAGAACGTGCTCCCGCCATCCTTCGTCCTTGTGTTGTTGTGAAGCTTCTTAACCTGTTCTTCATTTTTCTTTTTTGTTTTGTTCTTTATCAAACTATCACTATATGAAAGCACAAAGGCCACTCTTTTTTTAAGAATGGCCTTTTGCTCTACTTTTATTTTTTCAAGAACTATATACCATTCTTACCTCAGGTCTTTTACGACGCTAAGCACCACTACGATGACCAAAGTAAGAATAGTTGTAATTTGCATGTTTCAATATTTATATTTATATTTTTCAAAATTAAATATTTTTTCTGATTTAGCAATAAAAAATCAAAAAAAAGTGGGTAAGCTACTTATATCGCACCGCTACAACCACCTACCCTTGCTTCCTTCCGGATCTGGGGGGATTCAGCAGGAGCTGGCCGTATAA
>CAYSRH010000228.1:0-3929 GCA_964433245.1 uncultured Bacteroidales bacterium
TTTTAAAAATTGGCACTACCCTTATTTTAGTGGTAAAATATTTATATTATATGAAACGAACATGAATTTTAGCATGCTAAACTACATATAAACAAATTGCAAGTTATCATTAAATTCGTAGTATAACCTAAAAATTAATAGTTCCGGCAAATGTATGGATTTTTCAGTTTTTTTTTCTTGTTTCCTTTGGGAAGTGTGAAAAATTATTGTAATTTTGTAATGATTACAAAATCGTAATTGTCTTTTTCGCATGAAAAAATCAGAAGAAATATTGCAACAGGCGGGTATAAGTCCTTCTTTTCACAGATTGAGAGTGTTGTCTTATATGGTTACGCATTGTAATCACCCGACTGTTGAAGATATATATGCTGATCTTAAAAAAGAAATCCCATCATTATCAAAAACAACAATATACAATACACTAAAGTTGTTTGTTGAGAAGGGGCTTGTGAATAGCATTCCTGATGAAACAGAAATGCGCTATGATAAAGACGGGGTTTTTCACGGACATTTTAAATGTGAGAAATGTAATAAAGTGTTTGATGTGCCTGTGTCAAGGATGGATTTTTTTGATTTGTCCGAAGGACATGAAATAAGAGGAATCCATATTTTTTTCAGAGGGATATGCTCTTCGTGTAAAGGGAATAATTAATATGTTTATTATTTGTATAATTTAAAAAAATAATTATGATATCAAAAAAAACGCAAACAGAGTTGAACAAACAGATCAATGCTGAGATGTATTCAGCATATCTTTATTTATCCATGTCGGCTTATTTTGAAACACTGAATTTGTCGGGATTTGCCAACTGGACTTATATTCAGTATCAGGAAGAGATGACACATGCAATGAAGATCTACCATTTTGTTATTGGACGTGGGGGAAGAGTAGAGCTTGATGCCATTGAAGCGCCTAAAAAAGAATGGAAAGGTTCTTTGGATGTGATGAAAGAGGTTTATGCACATGAGCAAAAGGTGACAGGAATGATCAACGACCTGGTTGATCTTGCGATACAGGAAAAAGACCATGCAACGAATAATTTTCTACAATGGTTTGTGGCAGAGCAGGTAGAAGAAGAAGCCAATGCAGATGAAATTGTTTCTGAACTTGAATTTATCGGGGACAATAAACAGGCTTTGTTGATGTTAGACAGGGAGTTGCGAGGTCGTGTTTTTGTAGATGAAACCAAAGAAGCATAAGATTTCAGGTTAATTTTAAATATAAATTTATGTACTTATGAAAACAACCAAAAAATTAGAATTGTACAAATGTGATGTTTGTGGAAACATTATTGAAGTAATGCATCCGGGAGCACAGGCGCTTGTTTGTTGTGATCAACCCATGAATCTAATGGAAGAAAACACCAAAGATGCAGCAACAGAGAAGCATGTTCCGGTAATAGAGAAGGTCAATGGAGGATACAAAGTTACTGTCGGGTCAGTACCCCATCCGATGGAAGAAAAACACTACATCGAATGGATTGAACTGATTGCCGGAGATGAGGTGCTGACAGCTTTCCTGAAACCGGGAGCAGCACCTGAAGCTGTTTTCAAAACAGACGCCACTTCTGTAACAGCAAGAGAATATTGTAATATACATGGACATTGGAGCAGTAAGAAATAATGCTTTTAATTGAAAAAAAGCGTTAATTTATAAAATCATAAAAACAAAAAAAATGAGTAGTATAAAGGGAACAGAAACAGAAAAAAATTTATTGAAATCTTTTGCCGGCGAATCGCAGGCAAGGAGTCGCTACAGCTATTTTGCGAAAGTGGCAAGGAAAGAAGGGTATAACCAGATTGCAGCTTATTTTGAAGAGACCGCGGAAAATGAATTGCAACATGCAAAAATGTTTTTCAGGCACCTTGAAGGTGGGATGGTTGAAATTACAGCAGCATATCCTGCCGGTGTGATTGGAACAACTGTTCAAAATCTTAAGGCTGCAGCTGAAGGCGAAAATGAGGAATACACAGAACTTTATCCTGGATTTGCAAAAGTTGCAGAAAAAGAAGGATTTAAAAAGATTGCCACTACATTTAGGATGATTGCCCGGGTTGAAGAAAAACATGAAAAACGTTATCTGAAACTTCTGAAAAATATCGAAGATGGGATCGTTTTTAAAAGACCCGAAAAAACAGAATGGAAATGTTGGAAGTGTGGTTATGTCCATGAAGGTAATAATGCCCCCGAAACCTGTCCTGCATGCGAGCATCCTCAGAGTTATTTTGCAGTAAAAGAAAATAATTATTAATTTTTAAAATACAGATAAGTTATGAAAAAATATGTTTGTGTAGTTTGTGGTTACGTATATGATCCTGCCGTGGGGGATCCTGACAATGGTGTTGCACCCGGAACAGCTTTTGAAGACATTCCTGATGATTGGGTTTGTCCTGAGTGCGGTGTAGGAAAAGATGAGTTTGAAGTAGAAGAATAAAACATATCCACAGAAAAAAAGAATTTATCAGGGGGTGACTATACGATCATCTCCTGATTTTGCGTTTATTTTTTTTACCTTTGTATCTTGTATCGAAGGATTAAATTTATAGAATTATGAATACTTATTTTCTGTAAGAATAGTTTTCCATTATGAATGCGATAGAAATTGCAAAAGATGTTTATTGGGTCGGTGGAATTGATTGGAATCTCCGGAATTTTCACGGCTACATGACGCAGGAAGGATCAACCTATAACGCCTATTTGATTATTGATAAAAAGGTGACACTTATTGATTTTGTAAAATCAACAGTCAAAGATCAATTGTTTGAGCGTATCAAACAAATCATTGATCCGAAAAAGATTGATATTTTAGTTTGCAATCATGTCGAGATGGACCATTCAGGAGCGTTGCCTGATTTAATGGAGATGCTGCCCAATGCAACTGTCGTTGCTTCTCCTCAGGGAGAGAAGGGTCTGCTCGCACATTATAGAAAAGATTGGAAAGTCAAAGTTGTTAAAACAGGAGACCATATCTCTCTTGGTAAGCGCACATTACAATTTATTAACACCCCAATGGTTCACTGGCCTGATAATATGGTTTCTTATTGTCCTGAAGAGAAAATATTGTTTTCCAATGATTCTTTCGGGCAACATTATGCTACAAACGAGATATTTGATGTAGAAAATCCTTATGACATCATTATGAAAGAGGCAAAAAAGTATTATGCCAATATTGTTTTGCCTTATGTGAATCCGGTTAAAAAAGAATACGAAGCATTAAAGGGGTTGGATATCAAAACAATAGCACCAAGCCATGGGGTGATATGGACAAAACACGTGCCTGACATTGTTTCTAATTATGTTGATTGGGTTTCTAATAAAACCAGAAAAAAAGCCCTGATTGTTTATGATACCATGTGGGGCAGTACTGAAAAAATTGCTTTTCAGTCTATTGCAGAAGCTTTTGAAGCAAAAGGCTATGTTATTGATATTAAAAATCTACAGAATGATCATATTTCTGATGTGATGACTTCTTTTATGGACGCAGAATACATAGCTGTGGGATCCCCGACATTAAATAAAAATATATTGCCAACAGTGGCAGCTTTTCTAACTTACCTGAAAGGCTTATCTCCGGGAGGAAGAAAAGCCATTGCCTTTGGTTCTTATGGTTGGGGAGGAGAAAGTGTGAAGCAAATTGCGGAATATTTTGAGCAGTGTAAGTTTGATGTGATTGAGCAGTTTAATTTTAAATATGTACCCTTTAAAGATGACTTGTCTGACATGTGTCAGCAATTGAAAAAAATAATATAGCTGTCGGGTTTCAGTCCGGAATGTTTAATCTTCTTTGAGAAAGAGACAAGGAAATTAAAAAATAAAAAGCATCTTTGTAGAAAAGAAACAGACTATGTCTGAAATTAATATTGAGATACACATGCAGTTATGATTAAAAGTATGTGCCAAATCGAAAGCATGGTCGCAAAAATTAAAC
>CAYSRH010000229.1:0-1594 GCA_964433245.1 uncultured Bacteroidales bacterium
CAAAAAGATTGTGATTTTGCTCCGGATATAGAATTTTTAAAATTGGATCCTTTATACCATGTCAGCTTCAGGGATTCCGGAAATTCATATGTAATACATGAAGACCTTGATAAACTTGCAAATGAATTTGCACAGGTTGAACCTGATTTTCGCAAAAAAATTGATGAATACTTAAAGGATGCGGAAAGCATTTTCAATGACACCGAACATGTTATCGTAAAGAACAACTTCAACTCTCTTCCTGATTATCTCTTCAAATTAAGCAAAGTTCCACTAAAACATCTACCCAAAGTGTTTTCCACATTTTGGAAAAATCTGGACAAATATTTCTCCTCTGAAGAAGTAAAGCAAATATTCTCTTTGGTTGCATTCTTTCTCGGATCAACACCTTATAACACGCCCGCTGTTTACAGTCTCTTAAATTACACAGAGATGAAGTACGATGGATACTATAATGTAAAAGGCGGGATGTACAGGATCGTCGAAGAGATTGTGAAAGAATTGGAGAAATGTGGGGCATCCTTTTTTTACAACACGGAAATTGTTGATTACATATCATACAAAGGCAAGCTAAAAGCATTGGTAGATAGTACCGGAAACCAATGGACATCCAATACATACGTGATCAATGCCGATGCTGCATCTTTTCGTGGCCTGGTTTTTGGAAGAAAAGCATATCAGAAAAAAAAATTAGACAAAAAACGCTGGACACTTGCTCCTCTTACAATATATCTTGGCGTAAAAAATAAAATAAATACATTGGAACACCACAATTATTTCCTGGGAAACAATTTCAAAGAATACGCATCAAAAGTATTTACCAATGACATATCTCTTGAAAAACCCTATTACTACGTCAATGTACCATCGAAACTCAACCCTGACATGGCGCCGGAAGGTTGTGAGGCCATTTTTATTCTTGTTCCTGTTCCTGATCTTCGTTACAAAGAAGACTGGCAGGATAAAAATATCATCGCAGATGCTGTGATCAGTGATCTTTCAATCAGAACAGGCTATAATATTCAGGCCAACCTGCTAACTAAACATGTATTCTCTCCCGAACAATGGAAAAACACTTTCAATCTGTACCAGGGCAGTGGATTGGGTTTGGCACATAACCTTAGTCAAGTTGGCTATTTCAGACCGGGAAATAAAGATGAAAAATTTCGTAATGTTTATTATGTCGGAGCAAGTACGGTCCCGGGGACAGGATTGCCCATGATGCTCATTGGATCAAAACTTGTTACAGATAGAATTATTCATGATAACAAATAAAAACACATATTCATAATACCTGATGGATCACAAAGAATTATATCATACCAACAGTTTTTCTTGCAGTAAAATCACCACACAAAACTACAGTACCTCCTTTACAATGGGAATCAGACTTTTTCACAAGAAGCTCCACATGCCTATTTATGCTATCTATGCTTATGTAAGATTTGCTGATGAGGTTGTGGATACATTTATAAATGAAGATACTTTACAATTACTTCATAAATACAAATCCGATACATTTGAAGCAATTGAAAAAAAATTCAGTGCAAACCCAATCATTCATAGTTTTCAACAAGTTGTAAATCAATATAAC
>CAYSRH010000229.1:1604-3914 GCA_964433245.1 uncultured Bacteroidales bacterium
CATTAATCATGAACTGATCCATGCCTTTATAAATAGTATGTTAATGGATGTTGATACAAAATCATATCAGAAAGAAGATTTTTCACGTTACGTATATGGTAGTGCTGAAGTTATTGGATTGATGTGTCTTGCTATTTTTTTAGACGGAAATACTGAAAAATATAAACAACTGGAATATAATGCAAAAAAACTGGGAGAAGCCTTTCAGAAAATAAACTTTTTACGTGACATGAAAAGTGACATGGAAGACCGTGGACGCATATATTTTCCCGGAATAAACTTTCACAGTTTTTCTGAAAAAGAAAAGGAAACAATTATAGCAGATATTGAATCAGATATGTCAGAAGCATTGGAAGGAATTAAAAAATTACCGGTCAGTGCTCGCCACGGAGTCTATTTATCTTATGTTTATTATCGAACATTATTAAAAAAGATATCAAAAATCCGGGCAGAAAAAATTCTTACAAAACGAATACGAATTCCAAACACAATAAAAGCTATTCTTTTTTTAAGTTTCTTCATTAAAAGTAAATTATAATATTTTAGTACTTTGCCTATATGATAAGCTCATCTTATATATACCTGATCATTCTCCTGATCTCTTTATCTTATCCGGCGCTTCGTTATAAAAATCCTGTGATACCTTTCTATAATTGGGCTATTCCTCAAATTCTCTCCATCTCAATCACTTCCATTATTTTTCTTGTATGGGACTGGCGTTTCACGACCCTCAAAATATGGGAATTCAATACCGACTATATTCTGGGCATCTATTTATTCTCGCTTCCTCTTGAAGAGATACTTTTCTTTTTCATTATCCTTTACTGTTGTATTTTTATTTATGAAGTAGGGAAACATTTCTTCAAAATTCGTAATCCCTACCCCCTTCAATGGCTCATTCTAACTCTCGCAGTCGTCATGTTGATTGCTTCATTCATCTTTCGGGAAAAACTTTACAGCTTCATTAATTTCCTGTTCCTTTCTGTGGTCCTTTTTTTGATTTTTTTCACAAAGCGGATATGGGAATTCATTCCTTATTTTTTCATTGGCTTCGGACTCAGTTTTTTGCCATTTATGATCATCAACGGATTTTTGACAAGCCTTCCTGTTGTTCAGTACAATGATCTGGAAAATCTGGGCATACGCGTGATAACTATCCCATTGGATGATCTTTTTTACTGTATGTCTTTACTTTTTTTGTCTTATTACATTTACGAAATTTTTAAAATAAAATATGCCGGAAAACTAAATCTGAAAGTTAAGATCAATGCGTCCAGTGGTTTTTGCTTTGGGGTCGTCAATGCAATAAAGAAAGCAGAAGACGCTCTTAATGAAGACTGCAATGTTTACTGCATAGGTCAAATTGTTCATAATGACGAAGAAATCAACCGACTGGAAAAGAAAGGATTAAAAACAATTCCACACAAGGAACTATCAAAAATCCACAACAAAACAATCCTTTTCAGAGCACATGGAGAGCCACCCGAAAGCTATGCTATTGCCGATCAAAACAAAAACAAGGTCATTGATGCTTCTTGCAGTATCATCCTGAAAATCCAGAAAAAAATACAAGAAGCATATAACAAGGGAGAAAACATCTACATCTATGGGAAGGTCAATCATCCTGAAATTATAGCACTCAACGCCCAAACCAACAATCATGCGGTGATAATAGAAAATATCAACGCCATTGACAAAATGACCTTTCCTCCATCCTTATCTCTATACAGTCAAACAACCAAAGACTTAGATGATTACAAACTCATTGCAGAAAAAATCAAGGAGAAAGAAGTGAAAGTAACTGTATATGACACCATTTGCCGTCATATGTATAACAGAAAATCAGAGATAATTGAATTTGTTAAAAAATATGACAAAATTATTTTCATTGCAGGAAAAAACTCATCAAATGGAAAGGTACTGTTTGAAATATGCAAAAATAATAACCACGCAACATATTTTGTATCATCTCAAAAAGAGGTGAAGAAGAAATGGTTTAAAAAAGATGAAAAAGTAGGTATTTGTGGTGCCACCTCAACACCAAGATGGCTTATGCAGGAAATCGAAAAAATGTTAAAACAATGGTAAAACTTAATAAATATATTCAATACAGTTTTTGGTTTTTTTTAATTTTGCTTATCCTTTGTTCGTTTATCCCAACGGGTGTCCTGACGAATAACCAAACAACCTCAGAAAATATAATCAGAACAGACTATTTATTACATTTTGCTGCTTTTTTCTCATTCGCTTTACTTTATTTTTTTGCATACCCCATGTATTTTTCTTATTCCAAAATCAAAAAGATCATTA
>CAYSRH010000230.1:0-3906 GCA_964433245.1 uncultured Bacteroidales bacterium
ATCCCTTTTTGAATGATTATTCCCTCGATAATGCTTTTATGAAAAAGGGATTGATGAAAAGTTGAGCAAAAATCAAGGCTTAAATTTCTTCTTTACTTTTTGGCAGCCACCCAAAAAGTAACAAAAAGGTCTCCGCTTTACCTGCAAATGCTAAAAATATCGTCCGTTTCGCTACAAGCAAAAAACTCGTCCTTATAGCCTACACGCTGTTTCGGCTAACGTTCCTCAAACAGTTTTGCTTGTTTAACGCTTCTCTCCCTCATTTTTTACGCATTTTCAGTTAATGCGGAATTCCCCCCGCACATAGGCAAGAGCACATCACACACATATCGCTATGCTCAAACCGGAACGACATACAGGCATGTAAGTCCTGACTTTTTGCTTTCCTTTTTTGTTAAGAAAAAAGGGGGAAACTATTTGGTAGGTTTTGCGGGCTACCATGCGTCCTAAAGACGCAAGGTCTGTCCCCTACTTACAAGAAATGCGCTGCAGCACGGCATCAAATAACTTCTCGACTCCCTGCTCAATGCTCATTTCATTGGTTCTGATGACGATGCCGGGATTTTCCGGAACATCAAAAGGGCTGTCAATGCCGGTGAAGTTTTTTATCTTTCCTTCTCTTGCCTTCTGATACAAGCCTTTTACATCGCGCTGCTCACACACTTCGATGGGGGTATCTACAAAGACCTCAAAAAAATTCTCTTTCCCAATGATATCACCGGCCATCGCACGAATCTCATCCGTTGGACTAATAAAAGTGTTCAGCGTGATGACGCCACAATCAATAAACAATTTCGTTACCTCGGCAATACGCCTTATGTTCTCATAACGGTCTTCCACCGAAAAAGACAAGTTGTTGTTGATGCCGGAACGTATGTTGTCGCCATCGAGAACCTGGGTTAAAAACCCTTCGTTGTGCAGTCTTTGCTCAAGCCCTGCTGCCAAGGTTGTTTTTCCCGATCCTGACAAGCCTGTGAACCAGATACACAATGCTTTTTGATTTAATAACTTTTCTTTGGCTTCCCGCCTGAGGATCTTGTCGAAGGTGGTGTGGATGTTTTTCATTTTTTTATGATTTGTCTCTACTGTGTTACCTTATTAATTTGGTTCTACCACGAACATTTATCTCTTGCGAAGCAAAATTTAATGAAAGCTTGTCTTTGTTTATATGTAGATAAAATATTTAACCATTAAAATAAGGGTAGAACCATTAAATTAATCGTTGATACCATGGTTTTCCGGGCTCGTCAATGATATCTTCATCCCTGTAGTAGCGGCTGCCGTGTTTGGTGCGGTAGCCATAGCCATTCCCGTAGCCATAACCATAGCCATAGCCGTAACCATAATAATAGGTATAGCCCATGGTCCTGTCCACTCTGACGTCGTTAATGATAATATTCAGGTTTTTAAACTTCTTTTCGCTGTGAAAAATATTGATCAACTCCACCACATCCTTGTGGCTGTATTTATGCCGGACCACAAAGATATTGAGGTCGGCATGCCTGCCAATCAGCAGGGAATCTGTAACAAGTGCCACCGGTGGCGTGTCCAGTATCACATAGTCGTAATGGCTGCGGCACTGCCTGATAAATTCGTTGAAAGCCGAAGATTCCAATAGTTCCGCAGGATTTGGCGGCTCGGGACCTGCCGGCACTACATCTATTTTGTTAATTCCGGAGGGTATGCATATATCTTCAAATGCTGCCTTGCCCACAAGATAATTGCTCAGTCCCTGCTTATTTTCAATTTCAAAATATTTGTGCAATACCGGTCGTCGCAAGTCAAGCCCGACAACCACCACTTTTTTATCAAGCATCGCCAGTATTGTTGCAAGGTTGGAAGATAAAAAAGATTTGCCTTCGCCACTGATGGTTGATGATATCATGATCACTTTGTCACCCTCATTTCTCATGACATACTGTAAATTGGTACGAATGCGCCGGAAGGACTCGGCCATGGTGGAACGGGGTCTTTCATGCACCACCAGCTTCGCCCCTGTCTTGTCGTGCCCCAGTGTTCCAAGCACCGGCACATCGGTTTTTCCTTCCACATCTTCTCTTTCCTTGATGCGTTCATCGAAAAAATCAAGTGCAAGCAAAATGAGTCCTGGGATTAGCAGTCCAAGCATCACTGCGATCAAAAGATTTTGTGGCTTCTTCACCCCCATCGCCTGCACCATGTCCTCACGCGCCTCGTCCAATACCCTGATATCAGAAACGATCGATGCTTTTTGAATGCCGGCTTCAGCACGACGTTGCAGAAGGAAGGTGTAAAACTGGTTGTTAAGGTCGAACCTCCGTTTGAGATTGATCATCTGCTGTTCATTAACAGGTAGCTGACGGATGTTTTTTTCTACATTGGCAGCCTCAATCTTCAGCTGGTCAAGAAAAAGATTGTGGTTTTTCTGCAACTCGGTGAGATTGCTGAGAATCTGTCTGCGCATAGCCTGCAGCTGCTGTTTCTTTAGCATGAGCCCCGGATGATCCTCTTTGGCAGTAAAACCCATCTGGTCAATTTCAGCATACGTCTGCTGGTACTTGCTGATCAAGCCGATCAGTACCTCATCATCAAGGTTCACCACCGAGGGTGCCACAATACGTGAAGGGTCTTGTGTCTCCTGCAGGTAGGACTTAAGATAATCGGTGTAATTGGCCTTCAGGCGGACAGTGGTTTCCTGCTGATTCAAATTCTGCAACTTCTCAAAAGCCATCTCAGCCTCTTTGGAAAGATCCACCACATTGTAGGCCATTCTGAAACGCATCATATCATTCTCCGCCTTCCGCAGAGAATCCAGCACTCTGTTGATCTGTTCATCAATAAATTGCAAGGTGCTTTCAGATGTTCTGTTTTTGCGTTCAAGGTCATAGGCAATATACTCCTGCACAAGGGTATTCAGGTACTTCACCGACTGCTGGGGTGTTTTTGCCATGATAGAGAGCGAGATCACCGAGCCGCGTTCCTCATCGGCATTTACCTCTAATTTTTGCCGGTACATACGGGCCAGCTCTTCACGGCTTCGTACCACGAAACTATAGCTCACATAACTATCCTTCTTAAGCTGGTACAAAGTAAAGTGGTAAGGTCCGTAAACAAAAGGCTCTCCAAAAAATGCCACGGTATCCTTTTCTTCGCTCTCCAGGTGAATATCTGCTTTTATCGTGTCGTCAATATGCACAAAAACCTTTGCTCCATAAGCCCGAAAAGCAGTATCATACGCCACTTTGATGTGCGAATCGCCATACAGGGGACGTTCCCGAAGCCTGCCATAGGCGGTATAACTTACTTCAAAATCCAGTTTTCCAAGCGTCCGGTAAGCAATGTTGAAAGTCTTGAACTTGGCCACCTCATTCTGCAAGTCGCGCTGCCGCCGCCAATACCGGACATAGCGCAGCTGACTCAACACATCATCCATTTGCTGCTCATCCTCAAGGATCAGCGTCGTCGTTGCCTTATATGTTTCAAGAGAATACTTGTTGATGTACATCGCAACAACAAGGGCAACGGCAATGGTTAGTGCAAACCAGTACCAATTGGAAAGAAAGAGGAAGAAATACCGCTTAATATTCACGGTTTCTTCCTGCCCGTAGAGTTTTTTTATTTCGTTTTGTTCCATTTTTTTATGTTTATTTGTTGAACTGTCGGTTTATTATAGAATTATTTACTTCTTTTTCCTTTACTTTTTGGCAGCCACCCAAATTTTACTTCTTCAACTTTTTCAATGTTACCTCCTCTTATTGTTTATTTTTAAAGGTGAGTCGGTGATCCCTTTTTGAATGATTATTCCCTCGATAATGCTTTTATGAAAAAGGGATTGATGAAAAGTTGAGCAAAAATCAAGGCTTAAATTTCTTCTTTACTTTTTGGCAGCCACCCAAAAAGTAACAAAAAGGTCTCCGCTTTACCTGC
>CAYSRH010000231.1:0-3889 GCA_964433245.1 uncultured Bacteroidales bacterium
GTAGAAAAAAAGAGGGAAGAATAAAAAATATTCCAAATATTTTTTTAGCTTCGCTATTCTATTTTTTATAAATAAATTAGAAAGATTAATTAATTAATAACACTTTAAAAACAAGTATGATGGAAAGAAAACAAAACAACTACATGTTTCCTTTGTTGATTATGGCATTTCTCTTTTTTGCCATAGGGTTTATGACAACAATGAATAATTCTATGATTGATTTTTTGAAAGATGCTTTTGGCCTTGATGAAAAGCCAGGGGGAGAAATATTAAAGCAATTGCCCAACAGCTTTTTCTTTGGGGCATATGCACTTTCTATTCCTGTTGGATTCTTAATCCACCGCATTGGCTATAAAAATGGTGTTATTGCAGGGATTGGACTATTGGCGTTAGGAATATTTTTATGCATTCCACTTGTGGCGATAGGGTATATTCCTTTTCTTATTGGCGTATTTGTTTTTGCTGTAGGTATTGTCATCTTACAGGTAGCCGCAAATCCTTATGTAAATGCTCTGGGACCTGCCAAGACAGCAGCCAGCCGCTTAACATTTACAAATGCAATGAATTCTGTAGCGACTGTGATAGCTCCGATATTTGTTTCTATGCTCATCATTTCGGATGGGGTTGATGCGACCAAAATGAGTCCTACCCAGGTACAGAATCCGTTTCTTATTATAGGGATTATTGCAGTTGTGATATTTTTGATCATGTTGTTTCTTAAGCTTCCACAGATCAAGGGTGATGAGCATGACGACAGTGCGGTGCCGAAGGAATATAAAACAAGTGCTTTTAAATACAAACATGTTTGGCTCGGGTCTTTGGCCATTTTCTTCTACATGGGTATTGAAATAGGTATCCCCAGTTTTTTTGCTGATTATACCAGGAACCTCGGACTTGAGTTTTCATCTGTTCAACGAACAGATATGTTAAAATATTACTGGGGTGGATTGATGGTTGGTCGTTTGCTCGGAATTTTTGTTCTTCAGAAATATACAGCACGTCAGATACTGACACTTTGTTCTTTAGGAGGTTTCTTGCTTGTCGCTACTTCGCTTGTCATTGGTGTTGGAGGAAATGCAGCTACTACGGCTATGTGGTTATTCCTCGGAACAGGATTATTCCATTCAATTATGTGGCCAACGATCTATAACCTGGCACTTGAAGATTTGGGTCCATTGGCAGGTGTTGCATCCGGAGTGATTGCTACTTCTGTGATCGGGGCTGCCATATTAACCCCGGCCATGGGGGCAATTCAGTCAATAACAGGTTCAGTTGTTGTGGCTATTTCATGTTTATTTATCTATTATATATATCTTATTTTCTTTTCCGTAAAAGGTTCAAAAATGAGGTAGGGAGTAAATAGAAAGTCATATAATTAATATTTGAAGTTGGTTTGCTTATCCTAATATGACAATGCTTATGGCCATAACAGCCATACCTGCGATAAGTCCGTAGATGGCGATATGGTGTTTGCCGTATTTTTCGGCGGTGGGTAGTAACTCATCCAAAGAAATATAGACCATGATACCGGCAACTGCAGCAAAGACTACGCCAAACATAGAGTCTGAAATAATGTGAATAAGTAAAAAATAACCTGCCAAAGCACCTAATGGTTCAGCCAAACCTGAGGCAAAAGAAAAGAAAAAGGCTTTTTTTCGACTGCCTGTTGCGTAATAAATGGGAACCGATACAGCAATTCCCTCAGGAATATTGTGGATGGCTATGGCAATGGCTATGCTGATTCCAAGTGTTGGGTCTTTCATGGCTATCATAAATGTGGCAATACCTTCAGGGAAATTATGTATGGTGATAGCCAATGCAGAGAACAAACCCATGCGCATCAGCTTCTTTTTTTTTCGTGCTTTTTCCGATATGTCCATTTCATCAGAATTTCTTATTTCGTGAGGGTTTTCATAGGAGGGGACAAGGAGGTCAATGAGCAGAATAATTCCAATTCCAGCGAAAAAAGACAATACAGTAATGGCATGTCCAAAGGTATCACCATGGACTTCGCTTAATGATTCTTTGGCTTTAAAAAAGATGTCAACCAATGCGATGTAGATCATCACACCGGCAGAAAATCCCAGGGCTGCTGATAAAAAATTCGGGTTAAACTTTTTAGAAAAAAAAGCAAGGAAACTTCCGATCCCTGTACTTAATCCTGCAAACAGAGTTAATCCCAGGGCAAAGAGGATATCTTCTTCCATATCAGAACTTATGATTTGTTTGCATAATATTTTATGAACTGGCTCCTTTCGTAAATGATGGTGTCAGCTGATTGATTGTAATTTAGTTTTCCTTTGAAATCATCAATAGAAGTGAATGATTTTTTTTCCATCCAGGATTTTATATCCTTATTTATTTCTGTAATGGCTTTTGCTCCTTTATTATATACAGCTGATACAATTTGAACAGCAGAAGCTCCGGCCAATATTTGTTTTATTGCTACTTCTCCTGTATGAACTCCGGTTGATGCAGCCATATCTATGTTTTTCACCAATCCTGCAATGATACCTATCCACCTTAGTGTTCTGTTGTATTCTGTTTTTTCAGAGAAAACTTCGCCCGAAGTGTAACGCAATGAGTCAATGTCAATATCCGGCTCATAAAATTTATTGAATAATACGAGTCCGTTGGTTTTTTCGTTTTGTAATTTATATGCTAAAGCCGGAAGGTTTGTAATTCCTGATCCCAGTTTTATAGCAAAAGGTATTTTGATGGTTGACCTTATTTTTTTTGCAATTTCCACATAGGTCATTTCATATTCTTCAGATGGTTTATGTATATCGATCGGGGCAAAATAAAGATTCAGTTCAAGTGCATCTGCACCGGCTTCTTCTATCTGCTTTGCAAAGCTGATCCATTCATTATCAGAGAGACAGTTTATGCTGGCGATGATTGGTGTATCTGTTATTTTTTTTGCTTCTCTGATCATATGTAAATATTCGTCAACAGAAGCATTTTTGACATAGTTGTTGATATAATCAAATGCTTCTGCATGCTGGTCAGGAAAATTCATCTTCAGAATTTCCGCATTAATTTGTTCTTCAAAAAGTGATTTTAAAACGATGGCACCTGCTCCACTGTCAGCATATTCTTTAATATTTTCCAGCTTACTTGTAAGTCCGCAACTCCCTACGATAACAGGACTTTCAAGTGTAATTCCTAAATAATTGGTTTGTAGCATTTTTGTAAAATTTTTTATGTAAATATATAGTTTTTTCTTATTTTTTCAGTCTTTATGACCTGCTGCCAAAAATAATACTGCCAATACGAATCATGTTGCTACCCTCTTCAATGGCAATTTTATAATCATTGGACATGCCCATTGATAGGGCATTGAAATTATTTGATTCAGTGAAAAAACGTTTTTTTATATCAGTGAAAAGTGTATTGAGGGTGGAAAATTCTTTTCTGATTTGATCCTGGTTCTGTGTATAGGTCGCCATTCCCATTAATCCATTAACAGACACATGTTGAAATTCACGGAGTATCCCGGAAGAGAGCAATTCCAATAGTTCTTCTTGATCAAAGCCATGTTTGTTTTCTTCGAGAGCTATATGGACTTGTAGAAGACAAGGTATTTTTCTTTTGTTTTTGCCTCCTTCTTTGTTGATTTCTCGTAATAATTTTATAGAATCAACACTGTGAATAAGATGAATAAAAGGGGCGATGTATTTTACTTTATTTCGTTGAAGATGTCCGATCATATGCCATTGTATGTCTTTTGGCAGTTGATCATATTTGTCTGTCAGTTCTTGTACTTTATTTTCTCCAAAAACTCTTATTCCTGCATCATATACCGTTTTGATCTGTTCTACAGGTTTTGTTTTTGAAACAGCAACAAGTGTTACATTTTTCGGGATTTTTTGTTGTAGTTCAATAATAT
>CAYSRH010000232.1:0-3872 GCA_964433245.1 uncultured Bacteroidales bacterium
TATTACCAAAATAATTAACTGCAGTTTGATAATCACCTTCTATTAAGTTAACAAGTCCCAAATTATAATTGGCATTTTGTCCTGCGCCCAAAGCTGCAGTGAAAATTTCTTTTGCTTTCTCTGTTTCTCCATTCAGGAAAACAACACAACCAATGTTATTGTTAACAACATCATTGTCTTCAACCTCAAGAGCTTTTCTGAAAGAAGCCTCAGCCTCAGCAGTATTTCCCATTAAGTATTGTACAACCCCAAGGTTGTTGGTAGTTCTCCAGTCATCAGCATACATTTCGGATGCTTTTTGATAGATCGCTGCTCTTTTATTTAGGTCGGTAGTCAAAGTAGCTGCGTACAAAATTTCCTCTACATTCAATGTGTCAGGATTATTTTCCGCCAACTCCATTAGTTCTTCATCAGAATAACCAATTCTTTCAACTTTAACCTGCAGTTCTGATCTTCTCAAAGCAGGCAGGATATCTTTTTTCAGCACTTCAAAAGTAGCTGCCATATTTTTGATCTCTTCTTCTCTTACTTCAGGATCAGTATGCATAGAAAGAACACGTAATATCAAGTCTTTGTCTTCAAGCTCAGAAGCGGCAACAAGTTCTTTGAACCCTTCCCAGTCTTCAGTTGTTGATCGCAAATTATAGAGACTTTCATCGGAATCAATTCCTGCTCTTCTTGCTTGTCTTTTCAAATAGTCAGAAGATGTTGACTTACGTCCGGTAGAAACTTTTTCATTCAAGTCAATCGGACCATCAGGAGAAGCATACGCATCAATGGCCAATCCTTCTAATTTTATTCTTTCATCTTTTTTTGTTTGGGCCAAAAATTGTTCAAGCATTTTTACTTCTTCTTTTCTTAATTCAGACGAACGAATATTAGATCGTTGAATTTGATATTGGATATCAGCTGACACAACATCAGGAACAATTCTTTGAAACTGGTCGGCTCCCATAATCGCTCTGGGGGTTTTATCCGCCAAATCTACTGTAGCTAATACTCCGTCAGCAATTTTCACAGGAGGAAGTTCCAAACTTTTGTCTCCGCTGGAAATAGTTCCTTTGATCATCAGGTCAGAATCACGCATACCTTCCTGGTAATCAACAACAGCTGAATATTCTATCGTCCCTCCGGTTTCAAATGAGATCACCTGGTTATTTGCTTCTACAGACTCTCCCTGAGCTGCATAGGTATCAAAAGCAACTTCGCCGCCTTCCCAAACCAAAACAGGAGTAAGCATAACGATTGCTTTTTTATTAAAAAACTTTTCCGGATATTTAACTTTAATATCAACAGCTACCTGCTGACCATGCATTTCCAACACTTCAGGCGTAACTGTGTACTTTACTTCTCCGGCATTATCTACCATTTTATTAATTCCTCCACAACTTGCAAGAAACATAGTTGCCAAGATGACAGGAACAATTCTAAATTTTAGTTTTTTCATAATCTTAAAGGTTATATGTTTTACGTTAAAATATTTTTAAACTATTACAAACTTAATAAATAAAAACAAAAAACAAAATATTCATTGGTTTTTTTTCTATTTAAATAATTATTCGGGCTTCGGAAGAAGTACTTTTCTTGACAATTTCAAGTGTCCTGAACCTTTTTCTACATCCATCAGTTTCACTTCTACCTCTTGTCCCATCTTCAATACCTCATTAACATCCTTCAAATGCCTCCATTCAATTTCAGATATATGAAGCAATCCTTGTTTATTCGGAAGTATTTCAACAAATGCTCCATAAGGGACAATGCCTTTAACAATACCTTTGTAAACTTCTCCGACTTCCGGAACAGCAATAATCTGCTTGATTCTGGACAAAGCCATTTCTATTGATTCCTGATCGGACGCAAATATTTCTGCAAAGGCCACATCCTCTTTTTCATTTAGGGCAATGGTTGCTCCTGACTTGGCCTGAATTTCCTGAATCACCTTTCCTCCCGGTCCAATGATAGCACCAATACTATCTTTTGGTATTTGAAGTGAAACAATCCGCGGGGCATGTGGTTTCATCTCTTCCCGGGGTTCTGCTATGGTCTCATTCATAATGCCAAGAATATGCAACCTGCCTTTTCGTGCTTGTTCAAGTGCTTCAGCAAGAACGGCATAATCCAGTCCCTCAACTTTTATATCCATCTGACAGGCAGTAATACCATCAGCTGTCCCTGTCACTTTAAAGTCCATATCACCGAGATGATCCTCATCTCCAAGAATATCTGACAGAACAGCATATTTTCCTTTCTTAAAATCTCCTTTATTTGCTGTTTCATCAGTAATCAATCCCATGGCAATTCCCGACACAGGTTTCTTAAGCTTCACACCGGCATCCATAAGTGCCAAAGAACCGGCACAAACTGTTGCCATAGAAGATGACCCATTGGATTCCAAAATATCAGAAACAACACGAATTGCGTAAGGGTTCTCATCATCAGCAGGCACCATACCTTTTAACGCACGAAACGCCAGATTGCCATGTCCAATTTCTCGTCGCCCTGTACCTCTGTTTGGACGTGCATCATTGGTTGAAAATGGAGGGAAGTTATAGTGCAGGGTAAACTTTTCAGTCCCTTTCAACAATACCTCATCAATAATTTTCTCATCCATTTTTGTTCCCAGCGTTACAGATGTCAGTGATTGCGTTTCCCCTCTTGTGAACAACGATGATCCATGTGTGCAAGGCAAGTAATCAATTTCACAGGTAACCTGTCTTATCTCATCTGTTTTTCGGCCATCCAGTCTGACTCTTTCATTTAACACCATATTTCGCATGGCTTCTTTTTCGATATCGTGGTAATAGCGGGACACCAAAAATTCTTTTTCGTCTTGTTCTTCTTCGGACATTGATTCCAGGTATTCTTCCTTTACTTTTGCAAAAGCTTCGGTTCTCTCCTCTTTTGCTGATGGGGTAATCGCTACCTGATACACTTTGTCATAAAGATCTTTCCACATCATCTTTTTCAATTCCTCATCGTTGCTTTCATGGCAGTATTCTCTTTTTTGTTCTTTTCCTGCCTCCTTAGCCAACTCCGTTTGAGCAATACAATGTTTTTTTATTTCTTCATGCGCAAACTTCATGGCTTCAAGCATATCTGCTTCTGACACCTCTGCCATTTCGCCTTCAACCATCATGATATTGTCCATCGTTGCAGCAACCATGATATCCAAATCGGCCTTTTTAACCTGTGTAAATGTCGGATTGATAATAAATTCACCATCAACACGTGCTACACGAACCTCGGACATCGGTCCGTGAAAGGGAACATCTGAAGCACTAAGAGCAGCAGATGCGGCTAATCCCGCCAATGCATCCGGCATAATATCGGACTCGGCAGATAACAAACTAATGGTAACAAAGGTATCGGCATGATAATCTTCAGGAAAAAGTGGACGCAAAGCCCTATCAACCAAACGACAAACCAATATTTCTGAATCCCCGGGACGACCTTCCCGCTTCAAAAAACCACCGGGAAATTTTCCTGATGCAGAAAATTTTTCTTTATATTCAACAGAAAGCGGCATAAAATCCGCATCTTCCTTACCTTCTTTTGCACTTACAACAGTGGCCAGTAGCATAGTGCCTCCCATTCGAACCACAACAGCTCCATCGGCTTGTTTTGCAAGTTTCCCTGTTTCAAGGATAATTTCTCTTCCATCTCCAAGGGAAATCTTTTTTTCTATTACATTCATCTGTTTATATTTTATTTTTTATTTTTTATATTTTATTTTTTATTTGGCTTCGCCGAGCTCGTAAACTCGGTTGTCAGATGGAACTCGCCATGATCATATTTTATTGACCTTGACGGAACTATCAGACATGTGATAATCATTCCCGTGTGTGTCAAAATTTTTGTCATGGCTCGGTTCA
>CAYSRH010000233.1:0-3845 GCA_964433245.1 uncultured Bacteroidales bacterium
GAAAGGCTTGGAAATAAGCTTCCTCATCCTGTCTCTTTGTTTCTCTTTTTTATTGTTATTGTATTGTTACTTTCCTGGGTTTTTGGAACACTTGGCATCGGTGTTACACATCCGGCATCTGGAGAAACGATCAAAGCTGTTAATTTACTTAACAAGGAAGGTATCCAGCGAATGCTGACTTCCCTGGTCGAAGTATTTACCGATTTTCCTCCGCTCGGTTTGGTATTGGTTGTTATGCTGGGTATTGGCGTTGCTGAGCGTACGGGGCTTATCAGTATTGCTTTGCGTGTTTTTGTCAGCAAAGTTCCTCCTTCGTTAATTACCTTTTCTTTGATTGTTGCCGGAATGCTTAGTTCGATTGCTGCTGATGCAGGTTATGTGATTCTTATTCCGCTTGGAGCCGCCATATTTCATGGTCTGGGCAGGCATCCCATTGCCGGGTTATGCGCTGCTTTTGCCGGTGTGTCGGGCAGTTACAGTGCCAACTTGTTGCCCACAAGCTTAGATCCTCTGATTGCTTCTTTTTCTGAGCCTGCAGCACAGATCATTGATCCCGCTTATACCGTAAACCCTCTGTCTAATTACTTTTTGATGGTCGTGTTGGTGCCCATTGTTGGCATTGTCGGGACCTGGGTAACCGAAAAAATTATTATTCCACGGCTTGGTGAATACAAAGGAAGTGATGGATTAGAAAAAGAGCACGCCATTACGCCTTTGGAAAAAAAAGGATTAAGATGGGCTTTGCTGACAACAGCATTGATGTTCGTTGTTGTAGCACTCATGATATTGCCGGAAAATGCAGTCCTACGGGATGAGGAAGGAAGCTTTACCCCTTTTTACCAATCCATTGTGGCACTCATGTTCATTATATTTTTTATGGCAGGATTGGTGTACGGCATTGTTACAAAAACAATTACCAATGATAAGGATGCTGCAAATATGACAGCCGACACCATGAACACCATGGGGGCCTACATCGTATTAGCTTTTGTGGCAGCACAATTTGTTGCCTACTTTAACTGGTCAAATCTGGGATTGATTGTTGCAGTGTCGGGAGCCGAAGGATTACAAAGTGTGGGGCTGAAAGGTATTCCATTGTTGGTCTTATTCATTATCGTTTCTTCGTTTATCAATATTCTGATAGGTAGCGCTTCCGCCAAATGGGCTATTATGGCACCCGTATTTATCCCGATGCTGATGTTGATGGGATATGCTCCGGAAGTTACACAGGCAGCCTACCGGATTGGAGATTCATTTACGAATATTCTGACCCCATTGTTGCCTTATTTTCCGTTGATCATTATTTCTGCACAAAAATACCAGAAAGGAATCGGCATAGGAACAATCATTGCCAATATGTTGCCTTATTCAATCGCCTTTGCTCTGGTCATGACTGTTACGCTGATTGCCTGGATTTTGCTGGGAATACCTCTGGGATTCGAAGGACCGGTGTATTATCATCCATAAAAACAAAATACTTACACTCGGTTTTTTCCAACCAGATACTATATTTTTGGTGATTATTTTTACTTTTGCACCTTAATTGGCTCCATAGTTCAAGGGATAGAATAGCGGTTTCCTAAACCGTAGATCCAGGTTCGAGTCCTGGTGGAGCTACAAATTTTGATCTGGCAATATGAACATCTTTGACCTGATTTTCGTAGTTCTCTTTGCATGGGCAGGCTACAAGGGATTTTCCAAAGGCTTTGTCAAAAGCCTGGCCACTCTCGCAGCTTTGGTTTTGGGTGTTTGGGGGGCTATCCGCTTTTCTGCCTTTACTTCTGTAATTTTAATTGACCGCTTTGATGCACAATCAGAATACCTGCCGTTGATCGCTTTTGCTGTTACTTTCCTGGTCATTGTTATTGGAATCCATCTGCTGGCTACCCTGCTTGATAAATTATTGGCTGCTGTTGCCCTTGGCATTGTCAACAGAATTGCCGGAATTGTATTCAATCTATTTAAAATGGCTTTTTTCATTAGTATTATTCTTGTCATATTAAATAAGCTGCATGAAAAATATGGTTTTTTACCGGAACAGAAAACTGAGGAATCGGTTCTTTATGAGCCTTTGTCTTCTTTAGCTCCGGTAATTTTCCCATATTTACATTTTGAGCAGATACGGGAACGGCTTTTTCGTTTTCAATTTGAAATGGTGCCGGAAGACGAAGAAGGGGATGATCAGGAATATGAGGGACTTGATGAAGTTGATGAAGAAAAAAAGAATAAGCGTCCGGGATTTTGGAATAGAAGAAGAGAAAAAAAGGATGCTTCAAAGGATTCTAAGGAAATATAGCTTAAAAAAGATATCTACAAATGGATTTAGTTACAACACTTCAGGAGCGTGGCATGGTGCACGACTGCATGCCCGGAACAGCAGAACAGTTGAGCAAAGAACCTACAACTGTTTACCTCGGCATTGACCCCACGGCGGACTCCCTGCATATCGGACACCTCGCATCCATTATGTTGCTGAAACATTTTCAGAACGCCGGACACAAACCGATACTTCTGGTAGGTGGGGCTACCGGCATGATTGGTGATCCTTCAGGAAAAAATGCGGAACGAAATTTACTCGACATTGAGACCATTCGTCATAACCAGAACAGCATCAAAGAACAATTAAAAAATTACCTGGATTTTTCAGACCTGCCCAACAAGGCAGAAATTGTGAATAATTACGACTGGATGCATCCGCTCAGGTTTCTTGACTTTATTCGGGATGTAGGTAAGCACATCACCATCAGCTATATGATGGCCAAGGATTCTGTAAAAAAACGCATTGAAACGGGATTGTCTTTTACGGAATTTACCTATCAATTGGTGCAAGGTTATGATTTTTACCATTTGTGGAAAACAAAAAATTGTAAATTACAGATCGGCGGAGCAGACCAATGGGGCAATATCACAACGGGAACAGAACTTATCCGGAGAAAAGCGGGTGGTGAAGCATTTGCTCTTACTTGTCCCCTGATCACAAAATCCGATGGTTCTAAATTTGGAAAAACCGAAGAAGGCAATGTCTGGCTCAATCCGGAATACACCTCTCCCTACAAATTTTACCAGTTTTGGCTGAATGTAAGCGACGAAGATGCCAAACGCTACCTCTATGTATTTACAACACTTTCCAACGAGGAGATCAAAGTCCTGCATGAATCGCATCAAAAGGAGCCTCATACACGCCTCATGCAAAAAGAACTGTCAAAGCAGGTAACCATTATGGCTCATTCCGAAGCAGACTATCAAATGGCTATAGAAGCTTCCAATATTTTATTCGGAAAATCAGCTGTAGAAAGTTTGAAGAAAATTGATGAAAAAACTTTTTTGCAGGTTTTCGAGGGTGTTCCCTTATTTGACATACCAAAACAATCGCTTGAAAAAGGTGTGAATATCATTGACCTGACAACTGATTTAACTTCCGTATTCAGTTCAAAAGGAGAAATTCGAAGATTGATCAAGGAAAACGGACTTAGTCTGAACAAGGAAAAAATTACAGATCCGGCGTATGAGGTAACACCAAAGGATTTGATCGCAAATAAATATTTGTTGATACAAAAAGGGAAAAAAGTATTTTTCCTTATTCAGATAAAATAACGTATTTTTGGGAGTTTAAAATTTGGATATATTAATTAAAAACTAAATCATATTTTACGATGGATGTAAACGGAAAGATCTTCAAAACATTCCTGTCTCGGAAGGAAGAGTACGATAAGCAGACCGATAACAAGGAATTAAAGAACAGTCAGCATGCAAAAGGCAAATTAACAGCAAGAGAGCGGCTTGACCTGCTTTATGATAAGAATACTTTTGAAGAAGTAGATGCCTTTGTTATTCCGGCTGAAGCT
>CAYSRH010000234.1:0-3819 GCA_964433245.1 uncultured Bacteroidales bacterium
TCGGGAATAGAACCGACCAGTCGGTTCTGCTCCTCTCGTTCGCTTGGGAATAAAAAAACCGTCTTTATCCTGTTCCACTATAACCGGAAAATGGCTAGCCTTTCTCATTTCAATTCCTCTTTACTACTAAGAAAATAGTATTATATTGGCGCCGTTCGGTCACATTCTTTTTATCCGGAAAAATTACTCGTATCAATAAATTTGAATCTATATACGCTCTCATGTTGTTACTTTTTTATTTTGATTTCTCTTCCTGAAGCTCTTTTAACTTTTTCTCAACATCTATCTCATCTTTGAGTATCTTGACAATTGTTCTGTCTATATATTTCTTGTCCACATTATTAAGTTCAGCAATCTTGTCAACTATTTCTTTTGGTATACTTATGGTGATTTTTTCCTTTGCTTCACCCATTTCTTCTACATCCTTTTGCACTCTTTTAACTACCTTTTGTCGTTGATGGGAAGCAATTGATACCGGGCAGCGGTTCGAGAAACCAACACTCTTTTTGCTTGAAGAATAATGGTAACGCCTCTCACCGCGTCAGATATCGGATGCCCTGGTCGCTCGCAAGCTCGCTGCCTACGAAGCAGCTGCCACCACCATCCATTAAGAGTATTCGGAAAGGTTTGTTATCCGCGCTCATTTTTTACTGTTTAGCCAAAGATATTACATATTTTTCAGTCGGTCGAAACTAATTTACCGTCCAGGGGATACTCACATGCTGATTAATTCCTTCCGTGACCATGGGGTGCGGATCGTCGGACTGGGAAAGTTCTTCCTCAAGGGAAGTGATCGTTGGGATATCGTCAAAGCTTGAACCTTGATCTAATACAACTTCATTTTCTTTTTTCTGTAGACCAAATATCCTGGTGTCTACCGATTTGTATTCCGTGCTTTTAAGAAGAATCTCCAGCTCGCGCATAAGGAAGAGACTGTGGGTGGCTATATGGACTTGTATTCCCTGATTTGCCAAATCCACTATAACCTTTGCAACAATCCGAACCAGCTTAGGATTGAGGTTCGCTTCCGGTTCATCCCAAAAAAGAATGCTTCCTTGAGAAAGTGCACCGTTCGCTATAAGCCGCGCTATCATGGCAATTTTACGCATCCCTTCGGCGATAAGAGGCATCTCCATCTTCCCCGTTTTGGGACTATCCAGATAAAAACTTCCTCCGGAATCAAGAACAACTTTACCATCTAATACTATCTCTATAGGAGAGAGCAGCTCTCTTATAGTTTTCTCCCGAGCACCTTTTGCCAGAGGAGAGCCAAGAAGGAGACAGGTATCCCGCCACGTTTCCTCAAACTGTAGATGGAAATTATCATATACCGACACAAAACCCGGATAAACCGTTAAAAGCTCGTGAGTCGGAAGAAATACCTGCGACCCTTTATACCACTGCTTTGGAAATGTAGTAACATCTACTTCGCTTTTACTATTCGCAGCGAAAGAGAAAGCTATAGTATGTGTGCCTTTATCAAATTGTAATTCGATAAAAGTCTTCTCTCGGCCTGAGGGTCCGACAATATCTATAGCCTGTCCTCTCTGTGTCAACATAATTGAAGCGGCCGCCGAAGAGGGCGGCTGAATTGAAATAGACCTATTAACAAAAAGGCCAAGGAATTCCGTGAAAAATTAGGCTATAGATAAAATCCTTTTCCTACAAAAACAAAAACTCCGGTTCTTCTCGGTTACAATGCCTTGACCACATACTGAGTGTATTTGCGCCGGTATTAAGGATTAATACTTTATCGCCTTCTTTGATGGCCGGAAGGGTTACGCTATCAAATAAAATATCACCTTCAAAGCACAAAGGGCCGACTATACGGTAGTCTTTCCAATCCTTAACCGGCCGCTGGTCGGCATACACTACATGAACAGGGTACTCTACTGTAAGACTGGAATATACTTTTCTGACAAACAAATCAGCTCCGACATGAATGAAGACTAAAGATGGTTCTTTTGCGTCATTATTCACCACATATTCGATATCTGAAACTACAAAACTATTGGTTTTATGAACAAAGTTTCCATATTCAGTAATTACTCTATAGTTTTCGAAGAATCCTTCTATATTCTTTAATTGGCGAACGAATTCGTCCATAGAATATTGGGGATCGTCTGTGCTGAAATCAATACCTCCGCCAATATCAATAAAATCGATTTTTGTATTAATCCCGTTTTTCTGTCGTTCTTTGTTAATAGTATCCGCGAGCTGCTTGATATCTGAAACAGCTTGGATATTTTTACTAAAATCACGTATTCGTGAGCCAATATGAATATGTAACCCCGAAACCTGTGTATAATAAAGACAGGCTTTTAGAATCTCATCATGGTTTTTTATTGGTACACCAAATTTCGAACTCTGCCTTGAAAGGTTAAAGATTCCGGGCGCATCGCTTTTATGCATGGGATTTATTCTAAGCCCGATTTTCCCGGAAAAATCACGCGGGTAGCGTTCTAACTCCTGGAGGGAGTTAGCATTCATAGTAATTCCTGGATATTCACTGTGACATGTATCAATTTCTTCCCGGGTTTTAACGGGAGAATCAAACACGATACATTCATTTGCAGCGCCTGCTTTTTTTGCAAGCATTACTTCACCAAATGACGCGGCTTCCAGGCCAAATCCCATGGAAACGATGTGCTTTAAAACAGCCGGATGCGCCTGGGTTTTAACCGCAATTGCATGAAGAACCGTATCCGGAAAAGTACTGCTTAACTGGTGTAGTTTTTCATGTAAGCATTCTTTTACATATATGATAACGGCTTTTTCCCCGCCGATTTTTCCTTCTTTTACTGCCTGCCGGTATATTTTCTCCGCGAACTCCGGTTTAATGGTCATACAATTCCTTCAGTTTTTCTTGAATAATTGTCAGAATAGTTTTATCGAGAGTAAAGTTCCGCTCTTCTGTCTCAGCAAAATGCCTAACATCCTTTGAGCCGATGGCGAGTCTTAAAAAGGATTTATTTTCGTATGCCACAGGTTGTCCGATAAACAATGTCCTAAGACCATATGTCTCTGTGAAATCGGATGTGGCAATAGCTCTGTGAAGCTTTTTTAATTGTTGGTGATCCAGGTATGAACCATTTATTCTCACTCTGAAAGAAATAATACTTTTATTTGTTATTTCCTGGCTGGGCATTAATTCAAAATATTCACATTCTTTAATCTCTTTTATCATAGATGTATTCCAGCGTTCTATAATTTCTTCTGTTTTTTGAACTCCCAGGTTGTAATATTTGTTTATTTCATTAACAGCCAGGGCCCAGCGCAGGCTGCCGGATATATTTACTGTATCCGGAAAGGTAATGTTATCTCTTAGCGCATTTGGTACATCATATTTAGAGAATATTGATCCGAAACGATCAATGCGGCTGAATTGTTCCGCTTTACTTATTTTACTATACACATTATGGGGAACCAGAAGAGCCGCGCAAAAAGGAGGGGCCTGATAAAATTTGGATCCTGTTATCATAACCATGGCGTTTTTCTTTAACATCATTCTGATACTGTCAGGCTGATGTCTAAGCTGGCACATATCTATACACCACATCACATTTGAAGCATCAACCTTATCAATTATTTTTATATTGTCACTGATTCCGGATTTACTGCCATACACCAAATTACCTATGATTGGGTTTTTGGGATTTTCATTGATAAGCCGGCATATTTTTTCAGTGTGATTCAATATTTGACCGTCTGCTGATCTTGCTTCAAAAAAAATTGTTTCAAGCTCATCAGGATGCATCAATGAATCTCCTTTAGTTATGTTATCCCCGAACTGATTAAAGTTAGAATAGTAGCGGGCTT
>CAYSRH010000235.1:0-3786 GCA_964433245.1 uncultured Bacteroidales bacterium
ATGATGTTTAGGGTCTAAATTGAAAGTTGAAATAGAAGTAACATAACCACGTAGCGGTGACCTGTTGGAATTTAGTCGGACATTACTGTAAAGAAAACAAAAAAATAAATAACTTTGTAGTATTATAAAAAACAGCAGGGGTTTAACAGTAAAATATATTTTTAAGATGGATATTTTCAATAAAATAAAAAACAGAGGTCCTTTGGGGATGTACCAGAGCAAAGCGCATGGTTATTATATGTTTCCAAAATTAGAGGGGGAAATAAGTCCTTATATGAATTTTAGAGGAAAGAGGGTTTTAAACTGGAGCTTGAATAATTATCTGGGTCTGGCAAACCATCCGGAGGTACGAAAAGCTGATGCGGAAGGTGCAGCAGATTATGGATTGGCTTATCCTATGGGCGCCAGGATGATGTCCGGACAAACCAGAAAACATGAAGAACTGGAAGAAGAGTTAGCAGAATTTGTTGGAAAAGAGAGAGCGTATCTGTTGAATTTTGGTTATCAGGGAATGACATCCATTATTGATAGTCTGGTTGATCGAAAAGATGTAATTGTGTATGATTCAGAATCGCATGCATGTATTATGGACGGGATGCGCATGGTGTTGGCAAAGCGTTTTGTTTTTCCTCACAACAATGTGGAAAATTTACGAAAACAATTGGAACGTGCAACAAAGATAGTAGAAAAAACAGGTGGAGGTATTTTGGTTATTACGGAGGGAGTATTTGGCATGGCCGGGGATTTGGGTGCTTTGGATAAAATTGTCGCATTAAAAAAGGATTTTAAATTCCGCCTGATGGTTGATGACGCACATGGCTTTGGAACGATGGGGAAGAGGGGGGCAGGTACTGCCGAACATTTTGGTGTGGAAAAAGAAGTGGATGTACTCTTTAGTACCTTTGCCAAAGCAATGGCTGCCATCGGTGCTTTTGTGGCAGGAGATAAAGATGTGATTGATTACCTGCAATATACAATGCGTTCCCAGATATTTGCAAAATCATTGCCAATGCCTTTGGTAATAGGGGCAAAAAAACGATTGGAACTACTTAAAACACAATCTGAACTGAAAGGCAACCTATGGAAAGTTGTGAATGCTTTGCAAAAAGGATTGCGTGAAGAAGGTTTTGATCTGGGGCATACAGAATCGCCGGTAACACCTGTTTATATAAATGGAACCGTAGCACAGGCAACACAGATCACAAAAGATTTACGGGAGAATTATAAAATTTTCTGTTCTATCGTAGTGTATCCCGTTGTTCCTAAAGGTGTGATTATGCTACGTGTGATCCCTACATCTGTACATACACTTGAAGATGTTGACTTCACAATCAAAGCTTTTTCTGAGGTGCAGAAAAAACTTAAAGAGGGTGCTTATATAGATGAGATGGCTGATATGGCCGGCTAAACCTAAAATAACCCATTGGATATAAAATTAATTTATTTATGCAGTAATGGATTTTAACAAAACACCAGTATATTCTTCCCCATATCCCCAGGGGTCTGAATGTTTCTTTCTCGTATAATATGTTGTCCTGAATAGAATAATCAAGCCATGCTTCTCCCTTATCTTTTATTTCTTTGTATAATAGCAAACGACTATTTTCTTTATTTGCATATAATATTTTCCAGGATTCAATAATGTTTTCATTATTATTAATAAGACTCTGCAAATTAGACAATGTAGTTTCTTTGTTTTTAATTTTATGTTTTGTTGTTTTTTTTATGCAGCCGTAAGCAGGTGCTTGTATCCAAAAGGATATCTTTTTTTTATCCTTTTCGGTATCTAACAAACTTCGCCAGAAAGGAATTACTTCCTGTTGCTCAATTTTATCGAATGCTATATGTATGGCTTCATCATAGTTGAATAATTGTATATTAAGTATCCTTCTTAGTTCGCTTTCCCTGCAAATAACCTCAACTTTCATACTATTAATAAGATTTGCTGCCAGTTTATATGACGTTGATGAAATAAAATAAAGCCAGAAGCAAGATAAACGTAAGCTTAACGGGATTACACATACTTTACGCTTAAGATTTCGGTATTTTGCAAAACGCAATAACATTTCTTTATAGCTAAGAATTTCCGGTCCGCCAATATCAAAACTTTGTCCATAAGTATATGTATGTAGTAACACCCCCAACAGATATTGAATGACATTTCGTATGGCTATGGGTTGGGATCTTGTTTTTATCCACCTCGGGGCAATAATCAATGGCAGTTTTTCAGTCAGATCACGAATGATTTCAAAAGAAGCACTTCCTGAACCAACAATGATCCCTGCCCTTAATGTTGTTAAGTGATAAGATCCTTGAGACAATATATCTTCTACATTTTTGCGTGATTTCAGGTGTCTCGATGAAGATTTTTCATTCTGTATTCCACTTAAATAAATAACCTGCGTTACATTGGTTTTTTCTATCCGGTTTTTGAAGTTATTGGCAGAGATTGTTTCCATTGATTCAAAGTTGTCAATGGACGAAGTCATAGAATGAATAAGGTAGTAGGCAACATCAATGTCCTGTGGAATTTTATCGAGAGAAGACTGATCCAAAAAATCCACTTCAATTATTTTTAAATTGGGGAATAGATATTCAGGAATGTGAAAATTCTTTTTGTTTCGCGTACAGCAAATCACTTCATAACCCTTTGAAAGCAGGACAGGAAGTAATTTTCCGCCAATATAGCCACTTGCTCCTGTTAACAGAATTTTCATGATGATTTCTTTTGTTTCATACAGAAAATCTCATTAAGTAAACTTATCATATACTAATCAAGGTGCTTTTTTATAAAGAAAAAACACTATCATCAAAGACAAAGATAACAGACTACTTCAAATAGTTGTTATAAATTTATTAGATTTGCTTGGTCATTATAGTTATAATGAAAATTGATTGTTTTTTGTGATATTTAATGGCTATCTTTGAAAAATTAAAATAAAGTATAAACGATTAAAATTAAATTAAAAAATAGTATGGAGAAGATTGTAGAGAAATATTGTGAAATTCCTTCTTTTGTCAGAAAGCCTATGTGGCGCATATGGCATGGACTGGTTACCAAATTTGATAAAAATAAAGAGGTGACTTTTATGAATTATGGTTATGCACCATTAAATGGAGAGGAATTGCTTAGTTTACATGATAAAGATGAAAATGACAGATATTGTATTAATCTTTATCATCAAGTTGCTGTTCAAGTAGAGATAGAGGGAAAAGATGTGTTGGAAGTAGGTTCGGGAAGAGGGGGTGGAGCTTCTTATATCACGCGTTATTTAAAACCTAAATCTTACAAAGCTGTTGATATTTCAAAAACTGTTATAAATTTCTGTAATCAGGCACATAATCAGGTAGAAGGATTATCATTCCAAAAAGGGATAGCTGAAAAGTTGGATTTTCCGGATGCGCAATTTGATGCAGTGGTCAATGTAGAGTCTGCCCGTTGCTATGCTGATATGAGTGGATTTTTCAGAGAAGTACATCGTGTATTGCGAAAAGGAGGTCATTTTCTTTTTGCTGATGTGGTGAGAAAAGGGGATATTGATGATCTCCTTGAACGTTTAAACCAAGCAGGATTTACAATGTTAAATCAGCGTGATATTACAGGAAATGTTGTTCAGTCTCTGACGATGGATCATGAAAGAAGAAATAATCTGATCCAATCATTAACACCCAGATTTCTTCGAAATGGATTTCTTGAATTTGCTGGTGCCAAAGGCACAGACAGGTATGATTCATTTGCTTCGAGACGCATGGAGTATTACATATTCTTGCTACAAAAGTAAGACC
>CAYSRH010000236.1:0-3785 GCA_964433245.1 uncultured Bacteroidales bacterium
ATTTTCTTTACCACCGGTATTTCTCAAAAATGGAAGGGCTCCACCCCTATTCAACCCATCTTGATACCAGCGGATCTTAGCAGGTTTTGAACCTGATAAAAAAAGTTAGATGAACACTTTGATCCGTTTAGCAGCCTCACTCATATAACGTAATCAGTTATCCATATGAAGTGATCAAGTCACTTACGTTGACGCAATAAATTGCCTGCTGCTTGAAAACGCTGCTGACGATCAAGATCATTACAGGTGACGCAGAGCATTAAAGAAAAAATCCATTCACATTTAAAACAAAATAAAATGAACAAAACCCATATATTTCTGACCGTACTATTCCTAACTATTTTCCAATTCAACCATGCACAAAAAGCTAAAACAGATTCCAATGTTTTTGGTCATGTATTGTGTCCCGACTGTGTTGAACATATCTCCTTTGCAACGATTGGTGTGAAGGGCACCACCATTGGTACAACAACGGATGAAACAGGTCATTATCAGCTGATCAATCTGCCCGAAGGCACACATACCATCACAGCCAGCCACGTTGGGTACAAACCGGAGGAGATTACCGTAAACATAAAAAAGGGAGAGACGACGGAACTCAATTTTCGTCTGAGCGAAGATGTACTTGGTCTGGAAGAGGTGGTCATTACCGGTGACAGAAATGAGACCAACCGGAAAGAATCATCAACCATCGTCAATACACTTACCCATCGATTTTTTAAAAGCACACAATCGGTGATTCTTAGTGAAGGACTCAACTTCACACCAGGTCTGAGAATGGAAAACAATTGTCAGAACTGCGGTTTCTCCCAGGTTCGTATGAATGGCATGGAGGGGCCCTATTCCCAGGTGCTGATCAACAGTAGGCCAATCTTCAGCGGACTGGCCGGTGTATACGGGCTTGAACTGATTCCCGCAAACATGATTGAGCGTGTTGAAGTAATCCGGGGAGGAGGTTCGGCCCTCTATGGCAGCAATGCCATTGCCGGAACAATTAACGTGATCCTCAAGGACCCTGTAAATAACTCCTATGAATTTGGCATCAACAGCGGACTCACCGGGTTTGCCGTCGACAAAGAGGTGCAGCCGGCAGCTGATCATTCAGTAAACTTCAACACCTCACTGGTATCTGCAGATAACAAAACCGGTATGTCCCTGTATGGTTTTTACCGCGACCGTGAACCGTTTGATGCCAACAGTGATGGGTTCTCGGAGATCGCAACGATAAAAAACACCACCATCGGATCACGTCTTTATCACCGCTTCGGAACGAGAAACAAGCTTTCACTTGACTTTTTCAATATTAACGAGGTGAGACGTGGTGGTGATAATTTCGAATTACCTGTACACGAGGCAAATATTGCCGAAGCATTGGAACATACCATTACAACCGGAGCCTTAACCTATGAGCAGTTTTTTCGTGATACAGATCTTCTTTCGCTGTTTGTTTCAGGTCAGTCTATTAACAGGGATTCATACTACGGAGCGAACAAATCACTGAGCGACTATGGGAACACCCGGGATCTGTCCTACTCCTCCGGAATACAATACAATGCTGTTCTTAACAATGGCAATCTCGTTATGGGAATTGAAAACAACGGCAGCGTACTGAAAGATACCAAACCCGGTTTCAGGGACCTGGATAATATTGTGGTGGTCAATGACTCGGTCGTCAATATCCCATACAGAGAAGGGGTAACGGTTGCCAATCAGTCTATACGTACAACAGGCATTTTTGGTCAGTATGAAATGAAGCTAAACAAATTTAAAGCATCACTGGGCATGCGGTATGATAATTACCGTGTTTCCGACTTCCAGAACATGGAGTCTGAGAAAACAGGTGACGTGCTGAGTCCCAGGGTCACATTAAAATACGATGTTATCCCCTCCTTGCAGGTCAGGGCAAGCTATTCACAGGGGTACCGTGCCCCACAAATTTTTGATGAGGACCTGCACATTGAAACATCCGGATCAAGAAAGGTTATTCACAGGAATGATCCTGACCTGAAACAGGAAACGAGTCACAGTTACATGTCATCCCTCGACTTTAACAGACAACTGGGAAGCATCTACCTGGGAATACTCGTAGAAGGGTTTCATACCCGGCTAACAGATCCCTTTGCAAACGAGTACAGTGAACCGGATGAAAATGGAACTGTTACATACACCCGTGTCAACGCAGAGGAGGGGGCGGTCGTTCAGGGAGTGAACATTGAAATGAACCTTGTTCCGTCACAAACCATCTCGGTTAAATCAGGATTCACAGTTCAAAGCAGTAAATATAAAGCAGCGCAGGAATTCGAAGAGAAGAAATTTTTCCGTACCCCGGCGGATTATGGATATTTTACACTTGACTGGGAACCCTTTACGAATGCGGGGATTTCATCGACAGGAAATTACACAGGCAAGATGTTGGTCCCCTACTTCGGCAACACTTTAGCAGACGAACAAGGCGAACTAAGGGAGTCAGATCGCTTTTTCGATCTGGGTCTGAAAGTCAGGTACGAAACGAAGTTAAACGGTGCCTCACTGCAGGTATTTACCGGAATGAAAAACATTTTCAATTCGTATCAATCTGACTTTGATTACGGGATCGACCGCGATCCGGGATACATTTACGGCCCGATGAATCCACGCATGATCTACGTTGGACTAAAGATCGGGAATTCATTAAAAAGGTAGTCCCCTATCCTTGATTCTAAAGCAAAGAGAACAGGCAAAGCATCTCAATAAAGGTAGTTTTCAAATAAGGTGATCCGCTTTCCAGAACCATGAACAGGTTGTGGAGGCGGATCTACCTTGTTAATAGGACTATTTCTTTACTGCCTGGTACACTTCCATCATCTTCTTTACCTGTCCCCCGACATGAAAATGTTTTTCGACCCCTTCCCTGCCCTGTGCAGCGAGCTCGTTCATTTTATGAGGATCAGAAAACAGTTTTTTCAATTCCAATGCAAGCGCTTCCGGGGTATTCGGTTCGTAGGTTACTCCCCCGCCTGACCGCCTGACGATCTCGGGGAACGCACCCAGGGCCGGCTGAACAATGGGTATGCCGGAAGCCATTGATTCCAGCAGGTAGATACCGAAAGCTTCACCTTTGCGGACGGGAACAGACAAAACAGACACCTCGCTGAAAAATTCCCGCAATCCTTTCTCCTCAAAATCGCCATGAAATTTAACCGCTTCGGATAATCCCTGCTTATGGATCCTGCGCTTCTGTGCTTTTAAAAATTTCCGGTCGTCACCCGTAGATCCTCCGGTAATATGCAGCGTCACATCTTCAAACTCCTTGTCTTTCTTCAACAGGATAAATGCATCAACCAGGATATCCAGTCCCAATTCATAGCACATACGTGAGACATATCCTATGGAACGTCTCTTTTCAGAAGGAGCAGCAAATTCATAATCACCCGGATAGACACCAATGTGCACCGTCGACAGCTTTTTGTCCGCAATATGAAGCAGCCTCTTCATCTCTGCAGCATAATAGTCACTCACAGCAACAAAAGAACTCACATCTTCGCCCCGCTCCGCCATCAGGTTCCAAACCTTCTCCTGCGATGAGGGCTTCATCACATCGACCCACTGGTCCTCATCCTGCAGTGAACAGATCACCGGTGCTTTCATACTTTCCGATAAGCGCTTCGCCAGTCCAACCAGCAAAGCATTTGACAGGTGAATCACATCCGGCTTGCAGTGCTCAGACAGCCATTCGATCATCTTGTCAAGCTCCTCCTTCTGTTGACCCTCCTCGCCCATCAGCATGGAGATCGTCATCTCCTCCA
>CAYSRH010000237.1:0-3776 GCA_964433245.1 uncultured Bacteroidales bacterium
TTATTAAATATTGAAAGAACCGGTAGTGATGAAGGAAAGGTGGAATTTGGTGTTCGTAACGATATATTTTATTTATATCCTGGAGGTTACTCTAGCGGTTGTGAATTTTATGTCACAAGTACAGGTAGAACAGGACTTTTGGCAACACATTCGACAGGGGGATTACGCATCGATGATGCTACTATATCAGGACAATCTATGCCGGCACTTTATCCAAATTCTAACTTTTGCGGAAGTTTGGGCCGCGGGTGGAACTTACGTTTTCGTTTCGCTTATATTGATCATATTTACTATGATCATATGACCGATAAATCCGATATTGGAATAAAAGAAAATGTACAGGATTTAACAAATACTTCTGAAAAAATAAAACAATTAAGACCGGTAAAATATGATCTTAAAAAGTCTTATTTTGACAGCATTAAAATTGAAGATAAATCAAAGCTTTATGAAAAATCAAAAGGGCAGGTCGGACTCATTGCCCAGGAAGTACAAACAGTATTCCCGGAACTTGTTACTATTGATGAAACAGATGGATTACTTGGTGTGAATTATATTGATTTCATTCCTTATTTAATAGCAGTCAGCCAGGAACAACAACATATTATTGAAACTCAACAACAGCAAATCAATGAATTGAACACACTAGTTGAAAGCTGTTGCAAAACGGATTATTACAAAAAATCCGGCAACTCTGAAACTGTTTCTTCTGGTGAATATACCTCTGTGAATTCTTCGCTTGAACAAAACATACCCAACCCATTCACACAAAACACCCAAATTAATTTTTACATTGCTGAAAGCGCTACATCTGCAAATTTGTATATTTACAACATGCAGGGCCACCAGGTTGATCATTTTGATATACAACAAACTGGCAGCGGAAACATTACCATTTCAGGCAATACCATGCAAGCAGGCATGTACCTCTACACCTTGTTTGTGGATAAGCAGGAAGTGGATACGAAGAAGATGATTTTGACGGAATAAAATACTAAATATGAAAACTCTAACATTATCATTGTTAATCTTTTTAACTATTACGGCAATTTGTCAGAATTCTTTTCAGGGCAATTCTCTGAGTAATCTTAAAAAAGTGGAAAATGAGGCTTATATTTTTGATAGTTTACTATGGGTCTCCATAAAAGATAGTACTACTCTGCCAGAAAATGATAGCCTATGTAATAATTCTACAATAAATAGCATCTTTGTAAGCTCTAATGTTACAGATTATTATAAAGCTCCCTTCAAAATTAATGACACAGAAGTTTATCAAATCAGATGCAACTGTGAAGAATTAAATTTAAGACTTGAACTACAGGAAACACAATTATTCGATCAGGTAATGGATTTTGAACCAGGCTATTTAGAATTTAATGCTATTGACAGTTCTGTTCTACCAGCTATTGATAGCTTTTGTTATAATCCTGTTCTAAATGAATTGTTTAATAACTTTTCTGTTCAAAGCATCAATTTACTTTATGGTTTTGATGCAGATGAGCCTATCTTGAGAGGGTTAACTGAAATTTATGGAGACTTTGTGCATTATGAACTTATGTTGGAACTTGAAAAATATGATACCCTGATCACAAACATAAGAATGATTGGCCAGGGCTATCCTGATTTAGGTATTTTTTGGGACAAAAATGAAATTGTCATTAATATCTTTCCAAATCCTTTCGATCTTGGGGTAAATATTTCTTCAAATACATCCGAACCTAAATCTATTCAGATTTATAATATTTCAGGACAGTTAATTGAACAAAGGAACTTTACAGATACCGTATATTTTGACACCTCAAGTTTTAATAAAGGCATTTATCTTGTTAGAATCGTTGGGCAAAATAATTTATTGGAACTTAAAACCATAATTAAACTATAATATAATGAAACAAATATTAACTATACTTTTTCTGTTTTTTTCTTGTGTCACCTATTCTCAAAATGAAATAAATAAAGAAATATCAGCTATTGAGGCTGAAATTATTGATATATCTGCCTTACCTTCAGACAATGGAAGATCAAAAAATTCTGAGCTAAACAAAATCCTTGAAAAACATAATGTGATAGCTTACAAATTAATTTTTCCAAATAATCAAAATAAATTGTTAAAAAATCTTGTGGAAATAAAATGCAATTGTGATCCGGAATTACTTTGCAATGACCTACAGGCAAACGCCAAAGATCTTTTTAAAAACACCAGGCATTTTGAAAACGATAAGCCGGATTATGAACCCTCAGACGATATGTGGGATGCCGGAGATTGGCTCTGGCATCTAAGAAAAATTGAAGCAGATAAAGCATGGGATATTACAAAAGGCAGCAATGAAATAATAATTGCAATAATTGATGATAATTTTGACATAACTCATCCTGACCTTTCAAATAAATTTAATCCAACATATGATCCTCTTACAAATACTACTTTTCAGGCAGAATCGGATTCACATGGAACCGGAGTTGCAGGTTCTGCAGCGGCAGAAACTGACGGAGGTGATGGTTTGGCTGCTGTTGGTTTTAAAACAAGACTGGTTGGATACAGAAAACAAGGCAGTCCTTTAGAGGAAGCTGAACATGCTTCTTTCACTCTTGGAGCTCATATAATTAGCTACAGCTATTCAGGGGGAGGCTATAGCCAATCTGATTCAGTAAGAGTAAGAGCTATTCTTGACAATGGGACCATTATTGTTAGAAGTGCCGGAAATACTCAAAATAGTAGTGATGCCAACAGAACACCATTTGCTGAAATGTATGATGAAAGAGTAATTATTGTATCCAGTACAGATTCAGAGGATAATCATACGTCTCCCAGTACAGACTGGAATACTCATGGCAACTATCCGGAAGTTGATTTATGTGCTCCAGGATATGGTTTAATGATTGCACAACCCACATTAGATTCTGAAGGTAATCCAGTGTCGTGGCCTTTTTTCGGATTCGCAGCTGGGACCTCACATGCTGCACCAATGGTTGCTGGTGTTTGTGCCTTGATGAAATCAAAGAACCCATGTTTATCGCCTTCACAAACTCAATCAATATTAAAAAACACTACTGACCCAATCAATGATGCAAGTTCGTATCCAAACGGTGTTGGCACTGGCAGAGTAAATGCCTATCAGGCTGTACTTGGTGCTATTGATATGGGCACTATTGAAATTGAATCTGAATCATACACAGGGACAGAAACAATTGATGCTCCAACAGTGCTTAATGTAAGTAATTCAACTATTCAAAACAATGCTGATATTACTTTTCGTGCACCTCATGAAGTAAATTTAGAAAGTGATTTCGAAGTAAGACTAGGTGGTGAATTTGAAGTAAAAATGGAACATACTTGTTCTTTTTAATAAATTTGAAAATCCAAATTGTAAAAAAAATTGGATTTTGGAATTTCTGTTCTTCGAATTTATCTTTTGCAGAGTTACCAAATAGATAGCTATAATTTAGCAGAAAGAGGAAACAGCAGTATTAATATAAACGGTAACACGTTGAATCCTGGCATGTACCTGTACACCCTGATTGTGGATAAGCAGGAAGTGGATACGAAGAAGATGATTTTGACTGAATAAAAACATAATAATAATAATGAAAGCAATACTAATAATCCTCTTTTCATGCGCAACTGCAATTAATTACGCTCAAGGATATCAATCCATTTTTGGAGATTCATTAACCAAATGGAACATCGCAACAGGTTATTGTGATGAAGCCCAAACAGATTCATTTTTTGTAATAGGAGACACAATGATTAACCTTAATGAATATAAAATTATTGC
>CAYSRH010000238.1:0-3772 GCA_964433245.1 uncultured Bacteroidales bacterium
GAGATCAGTTGTTTTTGTCCGTTCGAAAGCGAACTGCCTTCTATTCCAACGGGTTCATGTAATCTTTCAATCAAGTCTTCGGCACCAATGAGTGTGAGGGTATCAATGATTTCCCGCTCAGTAATCTGTTCATTATGAAAAGCAATGTTGGAACGAACAGATCCACTGAAAATATGTGGAACTTGAGGAATGATACCTAATTGATCAAGGTACTCAGATCGTTTTATTTGTTGTAAATCAATATGATTGTTTAGGGTGATATGCCCTTCGTCAATATCGTAGAATCTACAGAGTAAGCTAATGAGGGTTGTTTTCCCTCCGCCTGAACTACCAACAATGGCAACGGATTCGCCGGTCTTAATGTGTAGATTGAAGTTTTTTAAAACAGTTTGCTCTTTTGTGTAACCAAAAGAAACATTGTGAAAAGTGATGGCTCCATCAAGCAGAACATCTTTCCTTGCCTGTGGATGCTCTTTTTGACTTATTGGCTCGTCAATTAAGGAGAAAATGCGTTCGCCGGCAGATAAGGAGCTGATGGTGGAGGCATAGGTTCGTGCCAGTTCAAAAACCGGCATAAAGATTGTTCGTACATAAGCAAAGAAAGCCCCAAAAGTACCAATCGTTATTGTACCCAGGGCAAAAGAAAGATGCCCGCCAACCAGTAAAATGATGCCGGCTACCAATGACCCTAAAAAGACCAATACGGGGTTGAAAAAGGAAGAGAAAAATGAGGTGCGATAAGAGGCTTTTCGAAGCTTGTGGTTAATCTCACGATAGCCTTTGTAACGATGATCTTCGATGGCATTGGCCCTGACCACTTCAATGGCATTGAGGTTCTCGGTAAAGTAGCCGATTATTTCACTGTTTACCCTTCTCGCTTCCCGGGCATATTTTAAAACAAGCGTTTTGATTTTCAGGGACAGGAGTAAGATCAGCGGAATGGAGATGACCACAATGAGTGTGAGGTTTACGTTTAGTGTAAACATAGCGATAAGACAAGCGATAATCATAACGCCAGCACCCACAAAATTAATGATCCCGTGTGACATGATTTCTGAAAGCCTTTCTGTATCGTAAGTCATTCTGGCAACCAGCCAACCGGCTGATGTTTTATCGTAATAGGCATAGGAAAGCGCTTGCATTTTTTCAAACATCTTAGATCGCAGGTCTTTTATGATATGGTGTTTTAGTTTTCCTGTTTCCCTGATTAACATTTTTTCTGAAATGGTGTTTACGATCAGAAGAACCAGGTATAACAGAATGAAGCGTACGATGATCTGCCATTCAAATTGTATAGAAAACGGACCTGCTGCGATTTCACCCATTGAATCCTGTAGCACAGTGGCGTCTATCAGGTATTTCCAAAGCAAGGGCATAAGCGCTTCAGTGACGCTGTTGAGCAGAATTGCAATCAGGAGAACAGAAAACCACTTCGGATAACTGAGAAAATACCTGAGCAACCTCTTTATAAATGGGTATATTGCTTTTTGGTTGCTAAATATTTTTTCGTTTTGCGGCTTGTCGCCGTTGTTTTTGCTCATGAGTTGTCAGGTATGAATTCGTAATGGGCTTGTTTTGAACTGCTTTGCAGTTCAATGATTGTCTTGTAGTAGCCCTCTTTTCTTGCTAGTTCGTCGGGGGATCCCTGAGCTAATATGTGTCCTTTGTCCAGTACAATAATGTGGTCGGCAAATGATATCGCCGACACTTTATGGCTCACGATCAGACAGGTTTTTCCTTTGACTTTTTCTCTTACGGATTGCCAGATTGTCCGCTCGTTTATTTCATCAATGTATGAGGTTACATCATCGAACAAATACATGTCCTTATCGTTTAGGAACACCCTGGCCAGAGCCATACGCTGCTTCTGACCTCCGGAAAGATTTACACCTTTTTCTCCGATCATTTTCTCCATCCAGTTATTATTTGTGTCCGATAGCTCTGATATACTGGCCAGCCTGAAAGCTTCTTGTATTTTGAGCTGTGAGGCTTCAGGCGAAAAGGTGCGCATGTTTTCTTTGATTGTATCAGAAAACAGGATGGAGTTTTGCAATGTGAATCCGCAACGTGTTCTTAGAAAGTTGCGGGGATAATGAGCCAATGGCTGCCCATCAAGCCATATAGAGCCGGTTTCGGGTTCGTACAACCTGAGTAGTAGCTTGTATAGCGTAGATTTGCCTGCGCCTGTAGGACCAATCAAGGCAACTGTTTTGCCTCCGGGAATGCTGAGGTTAATATTTTTCAGGGCATATTCCTGCTGGTTGGGATACCTGAAGGACACGTTTTCCAATTGAATGTCTCCGATTAGCCTTTGCTTGCTATGAATGAAAGGGAGTTGCTTGTTTTCTTCTTTTGGGATTTGCATCAATTCGTTGATTCTGCGCAGTGCTACCATGGACATGGTGTAATTTGAAATAATACTGCTGACTCTTCTTAGTGGCCACAACATCATGTTGACATATATGCCGATGCCCAGTAACTCACCTACGGAAAGCAGACCTTTTGAAGTCAAATAAATGGTAAAGATATTAGATAAGACTATTTGGGTAAAAACAACCAGGTTCATTACGGGCCAATAGGAGCTGTGTATATGATTATGTTTCAACCCTGCCTGCAATTTACGCTGGTTTTGCTCTTCAAATTGACGGATAGCCGGTTTTTCTGCTGCATACGCCTTGGTGGTGCGTATGCCCTGGATGTTTTCCTGGATTAACGTGTTCAGTCGGTCCGATTCTTTTTCGTGCTCTTCCCATATTTTTTTTTCTTCCTGCGAAAAGCGTATAGAAAGGTATACAACAAGTGGCATAAGGCAAATTGAGACGAAAGTTGCCATCACACTTATCTGCATCATGATCCCCAAAGAAAAAAGCACTAAAAATACAATCCGGACGGATTCAACAAAATTGTTTTGAAAAAAGATTTTAATTACTTCTAAATCATTACTTGAACGTTGGATAATCGATCCCTTAGAATGGTCTACAAAATAATGAATAGGAATTTGTTGTAAGTGAGAGAATAGCTTGTCCCGCAAGTTCGAGAGCATCTTCTCGGTGGACTTAGAATTGAGAATATGAGCCAGGAAAACCAGTGTGCTTCTGGCGCAAGTAACTAGAATATATAACAATGCGAAGAAAAACAGGCTGGCATAAATTTCATGCGAGAAAAATGGAGTGAAGAAGCGAATGAATTGAAACGAAAAAACATCTTGCGAAGCCTCTAATCCCTGATTGCTTATCGAGATTGTTACATCTGTCAGCAATTGAAAAATTTTGGGTTCCAGGGTTCTGAAAAATATGACTAAAACAAACATGAAGCTGGAAAAAAGATAGCTCCACTTGTTGTGTGCCAATACGTTCATGAAAAGCTGCAATGATTCACTTTTTCTCATAAGATCAGACGTGTCTGTGTTTATTTCAATCCTTATCCTTGCTTATTCTTGTTTATTCTTGTGCTCTACGGATGGTTGAAAATTGATAGGGCAAAAGTATTGCAGAATCATTTGGATATGATTATCTCATTGTTAGAATTCCGTTAACATTTCCTTGATAATAAATTAATTAAATCCTAACAATTGTCTAGTTGTGAGTTAACAATAGAAGCTTAGATTTGCCCATGTATAACGTTAAACCTATTTTATTATGCTTGAAGTTAAAGACATACGAAAAAAATTACCGGATGGTACTGAGTTGTTAAAAGGAATCAGTTTTTCTGCTCAAAAAGGAGAGTTTATTGGTATTTTGGGTCCGAGTGGAGCGGGGAAAACTTTAACAAT
>CAYSRH010000239.1:0-3771 GCA_964433245.1 uncultured Bacteroidales bacterium
TGACACACCCCCGCATGATTTTAATAAAGCTAATAGTATGTTGTAGCGGATATTTAATGCATCATGGGGAGCTCCATATAACAATTGAAAATAAATTATAAACATATGAAACAGACTATGTCTGAAATTAATATTGAGACACACACGCAACTATGATTAAAATGTGTACCCAATCGAAAGTATGGTCGTAAATTATAAACATATGAAAAAATTACAATATTTATTATTTCTGCCAATTCTCCCGCTTTTTTCCTTTGCTCCGTTGCAGGGACAGGAAACTCCGGCTACAGAAAGCGGGAATGTCGGCACACAGAATGAAATTTATGGCATCGAAGGGGACAGTCGGGTTCTGATAAGCAAAAGAAACAGGACCTTTGTTACACATTATTGGGATGAAAATAAGGAAAACAAACAGGAAGAAGGCTGGATGGTTGATGGAAATCCGGATGGTGAATGGAAATACTATGACAGGGAAGGCAATCTGAAAGAAGTTGTTTCTTACCATTCAGGTGCAATGCATGGAGAACATATAACTTACTATGACAATGGGAAACCGGATGAGATCACAACTTTTCAAAACAACAAGATCACCGGTCCTTATAAAAAATATTATCTTAACGGCAATTGTATTCTGGATGGCTATTTCAAAGAAGGGAAACGTGATAGCCTGTGGCATATTTACTATACACACGGAGCACTGAACAAGGTACTACATTACAAAGAAGATACAATCTTCCGTTTTATCACTTACATTGATACCAATGGTGATACACTCATAAAAAACGGACAGGGACTTTTTATTGATCACTACCCGAACGAACAGGTCAAAAAACAGGGATATTATAAAAACGGGCAGCGGGATTCTGTCTGGATATCTTACTACCAAAACGGACAACTTAAATTCAAGGGGACTTACCAAAACGGAAAAAAAAGTGCAGCGTGGAACGAATGGTATAAAAACGGCAATAAAAAAAGAATGTATGACCATAGCGACCACACCTTTACAAGTTGGTACAGAAACGGGAATTTAAGAATCAGAGGAGCTTATCAGGACGGAAAAGAAGATGGGAAGTGGGAATATTATAATGAAGACGGCACGCTTTGGAAAACGATATCATTTCAAAAAGGAGAGGTCCATGGAAGTACATTAACATGGTATCCGAACCAGGAAAAAAAAGCAGAAGTACACTACCAAAGGGGTGAAAAAGAAGGTTCTGCCTCATGGTGGTTTGAAGACGGTTCCCTGATGATGGAAGGCACATTTAAAAATGACTTGCAGGATGGAGATTGGGCATATTATGACACACTCGGAAACCGGGATAAGGAGGGGTCTTTTGTGGATGGAAAAATGCACAATACATGGATATACTGGTATCCGGACGGAGACACAAGCAAAATAGAAACTTACAGGAATGGACAGCTGCACGGTCGTTACGTGATCTATCATGAAAATGGACAGCTCATGAGAAAAGGACAATTTGAAAACGATAAAGAAGAAGGACAGTGGTTTGAATATTATGAGGATGGACAAATCAACAGAAGCGGCTCTTTTTATGAGGGCATGATGGATGGCGAATGGAAAGAATGGTATCCGGACGGAACAAAGCAATACCATATATCCTTCAACAAAGGGATGAAAGAAGGAGAAGCTCTTTACTGGCATGAAAACGGAGAAATCCGAATGACTGAACATTACAAAGACAATCTTTTACACGGACCGTTCAGTGCTTATCTAATGAACGGGAATCCATTCCAGAAAGGTCATTACCTTGAAGGACTAAAAGATGGGAAATGGGAGCTTTACAACGAATACGGAACAAAAATCAGAGAAGAAAGTTACGAAAAAGGTCGATTACACGGGATATCCAAAACCTGGTACGGATTTGGCGGACCAAATGCTGAAATACGTTATCAGAATGGCATGAAAAACGGGAAATCCATAGCATATAACAAAAAAGGAGAAGTTATTTACGAAGCAATTTATAAAGACAATCAACTTGTCAAAGTTATTAAAGAAAGAGAATAGGCATGAACCTTTTGGCACATATATACCTGTCCGGAGAAAATGATGACATAAAAATAGGTAATTTCATCGGAGACTGGATAAAAGGAAGGGACCATGAAAATTATCCTGAAGACATACAAAAGGGGATACTTTTACACCGCGACATTGACAGTTTTACAGATACCCATCCTATTGTACTGGAAAGTAAGAGCAGGCTTTATTATAAATACCACAAATATGCAGGTGTGCTGATTGACATGTTTTATGATCATTTTCTGTCGCGTTACTGGCTTACCTTTTCTGTCGTACCACTAAAACGTATGACAACAGATTTCTGGGAGATGATGATGGACCGTTGGGATGAACTTCCCCCGGGCGTACAACAATTTTTGCCCGGATTTATTGAAAAAAACTGGATCTCATACTATGACAGCATTGATGGCATGGAAGAAGTTCTAAGAGCCATGATGCGAAGAGGGCAACTACTGATCAACATAACCAATGCAACCCGTATCCTTGAAGAACATTATACGCTTTTCAATCAGGAATTTCATGCATTTTTTCCTGTTCTGATTGATTATGTTGAAGATAAATATGCAATTGACATTATCCGTCCATAATACACAATACGGTTAGAAAAAGCATATCCAAAGACCGACTTATCAATTCAGATTCGTTAAAAACTGAAACACAGATTCCAGGCTTTGTTCTTTTCTTTGCATACTAAGTACAGCGATTCCTTTCTTTACGGCAAAATCAAAAATCGATTGACGAATATCAAGGGTTACATCACTTTCAACAAGCCAGGTACAATGACCTGCCTTTTGTAACATAAGCTGATCTTTCAACTCCGGCAACAATTCATCTTCCTGTATTTCCTTATTAAATTCCACCACCACCGTTACCCGGTGTCCCAAGCGGGAAATAACCTTTTGTTTTTCATCATCTGCGACAATACAGCCTTGATTGATCACAATAATCCGGTCACAAATAGCTTCTACCTCCTGCATAATATGTGTCGATAAAATAACTGTTTTTTCTCTTCCTATCTCTTTGATCAGATCACGTACTTCCAGTATCTGGTTTGGGTCAAGACCACTTGTGGATTCATCCAGAATTAATATTTCCGGATCATGGATGATTGCCTGTGCAATACCCACACGCTGTTTATAGCCCTTGGACAACTGACCAATCTTTTTATGTTTTTCGGGTGATAAGCCTGTTAAGTCAATCACCTCATCAATACGTTTTCCAAGCTTTCTGATCTTATAAATTTCACCAACATATTGCAGGTATTCCCTCACATACATTTCATAATACAGTGGGTTCGTTTCAGGTAAATACCCAATAAAATGGCGGAAATCTTTCCCGGGATTTTTTACATCAATACCATTCACCATTATCGTTCCTTCGGAAGGAGGAATATATCCGGTGATCATTTTCATGGTTGTAGATTTCCCGGCACCATTCGGACCAATAAATCCGGCGATGGTTCCTTTGTCAACCTCAAAGCTGATGCCGTCAACTGCTTTTTGTTTACCAAAAAATCTTGAAACCTTTGTTAATTTTACTGACATAGCAAACTTTTTTTCAAAAATAATGATTATTCACTATTTACTGCCATATTTCTATAGTTTCTACAGACAAGAAAAGGTACCGTAATAAACCCACCAACCGATGAACAAAAAATCAAATACATGCCTTTATACATATCCGACAAATGAATTGGGTCGGAAGGAGATTCTATTTTTTTAGATAAGACCAAT
>CAYSRH010000240.1:0-3755 GCA_964433245.1 uncultured Bacteroidales bacterium
CTCCTTTCCCGTATATCGCTATTTTTCTCATTTTAATAGTTTAATCCTCCTAAAACAGTTGATCCGGTTTTCTAACGGAACTGAACGGGATGAGAAATCTGGCTCTTCGATTCCGATAGCCTCCTGCCTCCATTTCGTAGGTCCGGGTGCAGAGCGTTGATAGTGCTGCACCGTCGTGGCTCACTATTAAAATCGAAGCACCCTGCAAAGCGATTTTTTTTTAGTAGCTGTAGTATACCAGCCGCTACGGAGGGATCTATGGCTGAGGTCGGTTGGTCCGCCTGTATCAGGACAGGTTTAGCTATCAGAGCTCGCAGCACCGAAATCCTTTGACACTGCCTCTTTATTTCACTTGCATATGATTTGCAAAGTGCTTTCTGGAACATTGTGATTAAATCCTTCCATTTTTCTTTTGAAGGCCCTTCTCGTTCAATTGTGAGAGAAACCACCGAAGTGCTTACGCATTCTTATGCTTCAGGAGCCTAACATGAACATGGTTGTCCTCTATTGACACTGCTGTTTTGACACCATAAACACGGTATATGTTTTCTTCGTTAATGACTTCCTCGCTCCTCCCATAAGCAAAGACAGCAGCATCTTCCAGCATAAGAATTCTATCTGATCCCATGGAGGCTAAATTCAAGTCGTGGATCGACATAATGACAGCTAATTCTTTTTCTTGCGCTAATCTTTGAATTAACTGCAAGGTGAACAGTTGGTTTTTCATATCCAAGCTACTGGTCGGTTCATCTAACAAAAGTACTTTGGGTTCTTGGGCTAAAGCACGAGCAATAAACACTCTTTGTCTTTCGCCGCCACTCATTTCGTTGATACTTTTAAAGGCAAACGCTTCAAGTTCCATCATTTCGATCATCTCAAAAACAATTGCTTTATCCTTTTCCCTGATCCGATATTCTGTAAATGGAAGTCTTCCCATCATAATTGTATCGATCACGCTGATGTGAAATCCCCTTGGGTTGTCCTGGGGAACGTATGCAATGCACTGTGCTCTTTTTTTAGGCTTCATTTTTGCTACGTTCTCTCCAAAAACCATCGTTACGCCTTTTTGGGGTCTCAGAATATAGTTGATGCATTTAAGTAAAGATGTCTTGCCTGAACCATTTGGCCCCAACAGGCTCAGAATCTCGCCTTGCTTTATGTCGAAGCTAATATCTGACAGTATTTCCCTCTCCGAATATCCGAATGTAATATTCCTTGCCTGTAAAATCATTTAAAGCCTTCCTTTACGCTTGTATAAAATAAGGTTGATAAATAATGGAACACCCAGAAAAGACACAACAATCCCCACCGGTATACTGACAGGCAAAAAAATGGTTTTACCTATAACATCTGATACCATTAACAACATTGCCCCAATCACAGCCGAAAATGGAATGAGAAAACGATGTTCATTTCCCACAATCAACCGCCCTATATGTGGACCAATCAGCCCAACAAACCCTATCACACCGGTGAAACTAATAATTGCAGCTGTCATCAGAACAGATGAAACCCCCATCACGATTCTAACCAATTCAGGGTTGATTCCTAAGCTACGCACAAGCTCATCCTCCCCTGTAGAAATAACATTCAGCATGAGGGCAAACCGGTAAATCACTAAAGAGCACACAACCACAAAACCTGCTGTAATCAAGGTTTCGTTCCATGTGATCCCGTTAAATGAACCAAATGTCCAATTAACTACCCCTGCCAATCGATGTTCTTTCGCAAAAAACTCAATCGTAGAGGTGAGGGCACTGAAAAAATAGTTCAGTGCAATGCCTATTAGTATAATTGACTGAGGCGTAATACCTACCTTTTTTGCGACACTAAATAAAAGCATTGCGCAAAATATGGACGAAGTAAATGCGCTCAACACAATGCTTAATTCGCTGCCAAAGTAAACCCCTTTCCCAAAGACAATAACCATGGAAGCGCCAAAAGCAGCCGCGGATGAGATACCGATAGTAAACGGACTAACCAACGGGTTGCGAGTTACTCCCTGCATCGCCACCCCGGCAACAGCCAGCCCTGTCCCTGCAAAAATGGCCATGACAATCCTTGGTAATCTCATCAATAATATAATTTTGTATATTGCACCATCGGACGCTTCCCCTTCCAGGCCACCCTGAAACACTGTGCTGATTGCTGCCACTACTTGTCTCATGCTGATATCGGCCACACCAATTGTAACAAAGTAGATACCGCACAGCACCATCGCCACCACACTTGTCGCTATCAAAGCTATTTTTAGCTTATACATCCGATCATACTGATGCTGAATGCTCTGATTGTCCATTGTTTTCCTCTTTCTGCTACAAGGTCTTTACCCCGATGCTTCTATTCCCCGATATGTAAAGGTGTGTACCCTGTCGTCGAAAACGACAGGGTACACATGGATTCATTTAGATGCTCTCCACAAAAAACGCTCTGAATGCGCTTTTACCGTGTCCCGTTATACGGATTCAGGTTCCATTCTACGGCCACAGACTAATCTTCAAATGTAAACGCTGGATATGTGTGTCCTTCTATATACTCTAACCCTTGAAATCTTACCAACCAGTCTTGAAAAACTTTTTCTGGGTGCAGGTCTTGTAGCTGCTCCGGGTATAAGAATTTCGCAATATACATGGTGCCGACAAGCTTAGAAGCACCTCCCTGAGCATAATGGGAAAGCAACAGTACTTCATCATTTTTGATTGCATCGATCTCATCCCATCCGGGCCTGCTTTTAAGCTCATCCAAAATGCTCTGATGTTCCTTTACCGTCGGTGGAAAGTAAGACGAATAGACGTTAGGTGCCGAAACTTTGACAATATACGCTGGATTTTTAACTACGACCGCCTCAGGATCGATTTCTACATTGGCTGCGTCTTTAAAAATATTGTCAGCGCCAGAGTATTCGACCATGTTAAAGAAATAATTTCCGGGTATTGTAGTGTTTCCTATACGTCTGTACTCAAAATAGACGGTTTTCTTTTCTACTCCTTCAAGCTGTTCATTAATATAATCCAGTTTATCCATGAAGTATGCTGCAAGTTCTTGCGCTTCGGCTTCTTTCCCAAAAATACTGCCCAACAGTTCGCAGTTTTCTCTGAACTGGTCAGTAAAATAGGCATCCACCACCACCACTTTTATCCCAAAAGGAGCTAATTGTGTTTCCGCCTCTTCATGGGCACCGTTTCCTGTTAAAATCAGGACTTGTGGATTTAGTTCAATGATTTTCTCATAGTTTAAATCTCTCTGGCTCTTCCCAATTACCTGGTCTTCGGTAAAGCGGTTTTTCCACGACTCTTTATCCTGAAAGATGTTGTAATCGACGCCTATGACGTGTTCAAGGGCCCCAATACCATTAATGATTTCTGTATTATAGGCATTGGCAACAACTGCACTTGTGATGGGATAAGGAATTTCTACTTCTCTGCCTATGCTGTCTGTAATGATATGTGTCTCTATCGCTTCTTCTTTTGATGGTTCCCCCGAAGCCTCGGTTTTTCCCTCAGCTGGCTCGGCTCCCTTCTCCTGTCCTCCGCTGGCCCAAAGAGGGGCCGCCCAAAGCAGGATGACAATAACAAACAGGACTGTGAGAATACTGTTCTTTTTTTCTAACTTCTTTTGTCGAGTATACATAATATGACTCCTTTAATTCTAATAATAGTTACTCATGCCGCACTGCGGCAACCGATACGATGAAAACAGCACACGGTATTTAGCCATAAGACAGAATATCCCTTTCCAGGAACATCAGACCTGTT
>CAYSRH010000241.1:0-3753 GCA_964433245.1 uncultured Bacteroidales bacterium
TCGGACAATCTGTTAAATACGTTTCTTAATCCGATAACACGAAGGGTTCTAATATCAAAATGACTAAGGTGTACATCGTCTTCATACATCCTGCCCCACTGAAAATTATTCATCATATTGTCATACAATATGTCTGTGTTGACCCTTCCTGCATCGTGATGTCTGCCTCCCTGCGTTTCTATGGGAACGAGCCGGTATGCATATCCTTCTAATTGCAGGTAGTTATCCAAACCCAGTGTATTTTCACTTCCGGGACTGACAAAATAAATGGGTCTTTCCCAGTTATTATTAGCTAAAATATCCAAAAGGCATAGTTGACTTTTGCTTAAGAAATTCCTGTTGAATCGCCAGGATATTTCATCAACGATCAGGTATGCATCTTTGGGCTGTACCACTCCATTATCAACAACAAATGCAGAATCAACAGGGATTGTGAAATTTTTTGCAGGAATATAATCAACCAGACGGTTACGTCCCATCAATTCTTTTGTTTGGCGGTCATCGGAATTAAAGAAATCGATAAGATCCTTGATCGGAACATGTCGTTTTATTTTTTCAATGATTTCTGCACGGTTGTTATTTCCTTCCACATATTTGACATGGTCAATGCTGATTGGCAGCATTTCTGATTCATAAGCTTTCTTACGCGATTGTCTAATGTGCCAATCGGTATTTAAGAGCATAAGGTTTATGACACGTACATCAGTTCTGATGCCCTCTACCTCTTGCAGGTACCAAAGAGGAAAGGTGTCATTGTCTCCATTGGTAAACAGGATTGCATTGGGGGCACAGGAGTTAAGGTAATTATATGCAAGGTCTCTTGCCGTATATCTTCCTGAGCGGTCATGGTCCCGCCAGTTTTCTTTCCCCATAATGGTTGGCACCAGAATAAATGATATCAGTGTTGCTGCAATGGCACTAATTTTTCCGGATAAAAACCGTTGCATCCATTCTGCGACAGCAAGAACACCCAGACCAATCCACATTGCGAAGACGTAGAAAGACCCTACGTATGTATAGTCCCGTTCACGAGGTTCTATGGGAGGCTGGTTAAGGTATGTGATAATTGCCAGTCCGGTCATAAAGAATAATAAAAACAGAACGGAAAAATCTTTTTTGCTTTTTTTGACATGATAGTATAAACCAATTATTCCGAGGATAAAGGGGAGCATGTAATATTTATTGCGTGTAGGATCATTTTCGAAGTGATCAGGTAATTTGTCATTGTATCCTGCAATTTTTTTATCCAGAAAAGGGATCCCTGTAATCCAGTTTCCATTAACAAGATCACCGTAAAATCCCTGGTTGTCATTTTGCCTTCCGGAAAAGTTCCACATAAAATACCGGAAATACATGTGGTATATTTGGTAGCGGAAGAAAAAGTTCAGATTTTCACCCATTGTAGGGACACGTTCGACAACTTCTTCTCCATTTCTTGCTCTTGCCCTGACTGGTTTCCCTTTGATGTCAACAATGTTATGGTATGCTCTTATATGGTCATCACGATAACTGTGCATCCGGGGAAATACTGATGCAAATCCATCAGGATACTCTATTTCCGGTGTATGGTGTGTTACCACATATTTTCCGTCCAGTGCTACATAGACAGCCTTTCCATCTTCGTAAGAAGTAGGCATGACATTGGCTACATTAAAATAGTAGCCGTATAACAGGGGGCGACTCCCATACTGTTCGCGATTTAGATATGAGTTCAGGGCAAAGATGTTTTCAGGATTGTTCTGGTCCATTGGAGGGTTGGCCATAGAGCGTATCATAAGCAATGCAAAAGAAAAATAGGCCATGATGATAAACGTTAAAAATAAGAGTATGTGGTTCATCAGCACTTTTTTGTGTTTGTGTGTGTAGTAGAGTCCGTAAGCAAGTCCTGAAAAAAGAAGGACCATAAAAAATAGCAGCCCGGAATGAAAGGGTAGTCCCATCGTATTGACAGCAACCAATTCAAATCTTGAAGCAATAAACGGTAGCCATGGAATTACTCCTCCCTGTATAACACCCAGAATCCCGATGGATATAATAGCGGCGATTGCTGTTTTTTTCGGTGTTATTTCATATTTGTTGAAGAAATATATCATGGTAACAGCAGGGATAATCAGCAGGTTCAGTAAGTGTACTCCTATTGACAATCCAATGAGGTAGGCAATAAGGATGAGCCAGCGAGAGGAAAACGGACTGTCTTTTACATTTTCCCATTTGATGATACACCAAAAAGTCAATGCTGTAAAAAATGCAGATGCAGCATACACCTCTCCTTCGACAGCAGAAAACCAGAAACTATCAGTAAAAGTAAAAGTAAGAGCACCCACTAGTCCGGCACCCATGATCAATATAAAGTTTGTTGTATTGAAGTCAGTTTCCTCATTTTTGATCACCAGCTTTCTTGCAAAGTGGGTGATCGTCCAGAAAAGAAAGAGGATTGTAAAAGAGCTGACCAAAGCAGAGAGAGAATTGGCCATCATGGCAACATAAGAAACATCGGGAGCAAAAAGAGTAAAAAACCGTCCCATAAGCATAAATATGGGAGCTCCCGGGGGATGCCCTATTTCTAATTTGTGAGCACTTGCTATAAATTCACCACAATCCCAAAGGCTGACTGTAGATTCCATGGTCATCAGGTAAACAACAGAGGCAATCGCCCAAACAATCCAACCGGTAATATTATTGATCTTTCTAAAATTATTCATTGTCTGATGTTATAAGTTTATATGTAATTAAATTAAAAAAAACTCATTTTATTACAAGCAAGCGAATATAGTCCTTTTTTTAAAAATGGCAAATCATTTTTTTAAAATAGACCTTTTATTATTGAGAGATAAGCTAAAATTGCCTATCGGCTGCCTACTCGATTTTCGTGCTTTATTATCTAGTTTATTTTTATCTTTTCATTTTGAGTTCTTCTTTGTCTGTCAGTAATTTTGAATATATATATACCACTATTCAAATCAGGTATCGTGAGCTGATTCATGTTTTTTGATATCACGACCAATTTGCCGTTTAAATCATAGAGAGCAATACTTTCAATATCAAATTTACGGTTCAAAATTTCAACTTTTTGACTGACTGAATTATACAACACTGTGAATTCTTTATCAATTGGAGTATCTGCAATACCAATTGGCAATTCATCGCTAATAAAAACTAAATTTGATGTATCTGATTCTCCTTCTGGATTTGTATATGATGCTGTCACATAAAAATTTCCAGTAAGAGCTCCGCAAATACTTTTACCATATACGTTCTTGTCAACAGAAAAAAGTAAATTGCTATCCTGGTAAACATTATACTGTATCAGACTCGACACAATAGAATTAGTGTCAGGTGCAGACCATGACATACGAGTACAATATGCAGGAGCATAGAGAACTGTCCCGCCACAATCTGTCCAACCCATTCCATCCATTTCAACATATTCAACGATGACTGAAAAATTTGTAGGGGAAGGGAATTGTCCAAATGAATTAAGGCTCATTAAAACAAGTATTATAAAAGGTGTTATTTTTTTCATATATATCTAATTTTTATTGTTTATCACTAAGTTGGTGTTTTGCGGCATGACCGCTTGTTGTTGTGGCTCGTTTTTCTTTTTTCTTAAAAATATGTATTTACAGCAAATTCAAATTGATTAATAAATATCCCTTTGAAACTTGAAATATTATTTTGTTCATAAAACAATAGCATCGCTTTTTTATAATTAATAGAATCAACAGTCCTAAAGGATATTGGGCAATGTTTTTC
>CAYSRH010000242.1:0-3729 GCA_964433245.1 uncultured Bacteroidales bacterium
GTAGAAATTATTGGGGCGTGATTTTGCAGCACTTCAAAAGAACCTTGTGTTCCCGGCACACGGATCAAATAAATATATCCTTCATAAACAAGTTTTTCAGGCGTTATGATTTCAAGTTGCATCATGGTTATTGATCTTGTTTCCTTTTATTTCTTTTTGGATTCTTCCAATATTTTTTCTCCTTTGGCAATTGCATCTTCAATTGTTCCAACGAGATTAAAGGCAGCTTCCGGATATTTGTCCACTTCACCATTCAGAATCATATTAAAACCTTTTATGGTGTCCTGGATATCAACCAATACGCCGGGAAGTCCTGTAAACTGTTCCGCTACGAAGAAAGGTTGAGAAAGGAATCGTTGAATACGCCTTGCCCTGTGTACAACAAGTTTGTCTTCTTCGGACAATTCGTCCATCCCTAGAATTGCAATAATATCCTGTAGTTCATTATAACGTTGCAATATTTCTTTAACTCTTTGTGCACACTGGTAATGTTCATCACCAACAACTTCAGGCATTAAAATACGGGATGTGGAGTCCAGTGGATCCACTGCAGGATAAATTCCCAGTGACGCAATTTTCCGGCTTAACACCGTTGTTGCATCAAGGTGGGCAAAAGTTGTTGCCGGTGCAGGGTCTGTAAGGTCATCCGCCGGCACATAAATTGCCTGAACAGAAGTAATGGAACCTTTCGTTGTTGAGGTAATACGTTCCTGCATTTTTCCCATTTCAGTAGCGAGTGTTGGCTGATATCCCACAGCCGAAGGCATACGTCCCAAAAGAGCAGATACCTCAGAACCTGCCTGGGTAAAACGAAAAATATTATCAATAAAAAACAGAATATCCCTGCCTTTGGAGCTATCTTCGGCATCAATACCATCACGGAAAGATTCAGCGATCGTAAGACCGGAAAGAGCGACAGTAGAACGCGCCCCCGGTGGTTCATTCATTTGCCCAAAAACCAGTGCTATTTGTGATTTTTTAAGTGCTTCCGGGTCAACTTTACTTAAATCCCAACCTCCTTCTTCCATGCTCTTTTTAAACTCCTCTCCATAGGACATTACATTGGCTTCGAGCATTTCCCTCAAGAGGTCATTCCCTTCCCTTGTTCTTTCTCCAACGCCGGCAAAAACTGACAAACCATCATAAGCCTTTGCAATGTTGTTTATAAGTTCCTGGATAAGAACTGTTTTTCCTACTCCTGCCCCACCAAAAAGTCCAATTTTTCCACCTTTCAGATAAGGTTCAATCAGATCAATAACTTTAATTCCTGTATAAAGAACTTCTTCTGATGTCGAAAGATTTCCATAGGAAGGAGCTTCTGCATGAATAGGATATCCTCCTTTTTTATCGAGTTGGGCAATTCCATCTATTGCATCACCTGTCACATTTAACAACCTTCCCTTGACCTGATTACCAACAGGCATTGTGATAGGAGCTCCTGTTGCTTCTACTTTCATCCCCCTATAAAGCCCATCGGTTGAGTCCATTGCAATAGCACGCACTGTTTTTTCCCCGCTATGCTGTTGTACTTCCACAATCAAAGTTTCATTATTGTCTCTTTTTATTTGTAAAGCATCATGGATACGGGGAAGACCTTCCCCTTTTTCGAAATTAACATCTACAACAGGACCTATAACCTGTGTGATTTCTCCAATGTTATTATTTGACATTCTGTATATATTTAAATTTAGTCTTGTTATTTGGAAACTCTTTATAGCAAATTATAGCAAAAATAATAAAAACATGTGACCCCTCAATTAAAAGAGACAGTTAAAATACTGAATTTTTCACAATAAAGCCCACACCTTATATGTGAAAAATTCAAAAATAGTTACATTAATTCCTGTTTTTTATTGAATAATTACTCTTTCCTTATAGGTTTTCGTTTCTGTTTCAACCGTCAACAGGTAGATTCCTCCTGCCTGATTTGTTAAATCAACTTCAAACCAAATGTGGTCAACCCTGGAAGTAATTAACTGATCAACAACAACTTGCCCCAACATTGAAACAACATGAATACGGACATCTTCTTTGAATTGATTACGAAAATCAATCATGAAAGTGCCAAAAGAAGGATTTGGATAGGTCTGCAAAGGAGACTCTTCAAATCTATTTTCAGTAATGGCATCGATATTTGTCATTGATTCATCAATTTTGAAATTTATTTCTTCCGAGGTACAATTTTTCCCATCCTTAACAACAAATTCGTATGAGTTACCCGGTATTATATCATAAAAATGATTGTTTTCCACGAAATTTTTTCCACCATCCTTAGAATAGGTATATGTTCCATTTCCTCCTGATGCAAATAATACAATATCAACAGTTTCTTCATCATCATCTTCTAAAACATAATAGTCCACTTCAACTTTCGAAGGTTGAGGAATTGTAAAAGATTCATTAAGAACACATTTATTGTCAGTGATGGTAACATGATATTCTCCGGCTGCCAAATTCTCTATAACTACATCATTTTTCACATAACCTGTCTTCCCGCTTGGGTCCATCCAACGAATTGTTAAATCATTCAAAGCAGAGGTGTCTTCGAGTGAAACAAAAAATGATGCATCCGAATAGTTATAACAACTTATCGGGGTAAATTTAAAATTAAAATCTATTCCGGGCAGTAACTGATGATTAGAAGCATTAATTTGATAAGAAGCTGTTATATTACAATCTGCCTGATCTGTCAGTGTAACATCATACTGATCCGGCGCCAGATCTGAAATTTGTGATCCTGTTGTATTATTTGACCATAAAAAAGTATATGGACTTTTTCCTCCTGAAGCTGATACTGATATAGATCCATCTTTAGCATTCATACAAGACTCATCTGATTTTTGCACCAAATTAATTATTGGATCAGAAGCATTTATTTTAATGGTTTTTTCTGTCCTGCATGCATTTTCATCTGTTACTGTAACCATATAGTCTCCGGCAGAAATATCTTCAACCCTGGCTATTTTACTTTTTGCCGGATCATTCCATTTATAACTGTATGGTGCTACGCCACCTGACACCGAAGCAATCATTGTTGTTGTTTCCTCTGGACAAAGAGTTGATTTCAGAACATCAATTTCCACCATAAGGGGAGATGGTTGCTTGACCTCAATCTCTTTAAATCCTATCATTTCATTGGCATCCTTTACCTGTACAATATAATCTCCTGCAGGAATATTGACAAGGTCTTCTGTCGTTTGTCCGTCAGGATGCCATTTGAAGGTATAGGGAGGCACTCCATTTCGCATTTGAATATCAATTGCCCCGGTACTCTTGCCAAAACATGTGACATGGGTAACATTAGCAATTATTTCTACTTCTGCATGTGCTTTCACTGCAAAAAAACAAAAGAAAAATCCGATAAAATAAAGTAATGTTCTCATATTTTCAATATCTATTTTATTTTACAACTTAACAGGGTGAAAGGTTTATTTACTATAATATTATTATACAAACATAAGAAACTCTTTTGTAATATCCAAATATCTGATAATGAAAATAGAAGAAAATTAAATGATTTATCTGAAAACAAGCGTAAATGCTAAGTTTTTCAATCCGGAAAAAATCCGATTCTGGATAAAAAATTAGGTTCTACCACGAATTTAATGAAAGCTTGTCTTTGTTTATATGTAGATAAAATATGGTTTAAGGTAGTTTATATGTTGTATTTTAGTTTTTCAGAAGTTGGAAATTTGCCAATCAAAAAACGCAATATTTAAACAATATTTC
>CAYSRH010000243.1:0-3719 GCA_964433245.1 uncultured Bacteroidales bacterium
GGAGTTAACACATCATCTACCTTACCTTTTCCTTCATCACCCCATTGAAGACCCAGCAATACATCAATTTTTTTCATGCTTTTTTTTATTATGTTTTTCTTTTTTACATCTTTTTATAATCAACATCCACCTGATGCGCATTTTCTATCGCATCAATTTTTTTTAATAATTTTATCAGTGTTTTTAAATCATCACCACTTTGTACAAACACATCAAAAAACCCCTCTATAAGACCTTCATTGCTATCCAGTTTAATACTTTTCACCTTAAACTTCTTTTTCATAGAAACAGCTGTCAGCATATCCTGATAAATTGTATCTGTCTCAATTCCCTGTATGCCAATACGTCCGAGATACAAATACTGACCTTTTGTTTTCCATTTTACCGAAACAATCCTGTCACCATGACTCGACATCAATCTAACAGCCGTCGGACAATCTGTTTTATGTATAAATATTTTTTCCGGCTTTTCTTTATACCCCAATATTTCATCCCCCGGAATTGGTTTGCAGCAGGCTGAAAGACTATACTGTATGCGTTGCGGAGTTTCCTTTTCTTTATTTAATAAAGCAACCGGTGCATCAACCCCTACTGAAATATCACCAATTTCATTCATTTTCAGATCATTCTTTACTACCCCGACATGATTCCCCAATTGCTTTATCCATGTATTGATTCGTTTTCGTTTTACAACATCTTCAAGCTTATCGAGTAAAATAATCCCTCCGCCTATATTGCTGTACAGTTCGGTTTTATTTGAACAATTGTATTCAATAAGGATTTTTTTCATAATACCTGGGTTTAAGGAGACGCCTATTTCTTGTAATTTTTCCTCAAGCATCTTCCTTCCCTTATTTAACTGATCCTGCACATCAGATTTTAATGCTTTCTTTATATTTGTTTTTGCTTTAACCGTTTTTACAAACTTAAGCCATTCATAACCAACCCTGCGGGTTTCCGATGTAAGTATTTCAATCTGATCTCCACCACTAAGTACATAGTTCAATGAAACAAGCTTATGATTGACTTTGGCTGCCATTGCTTTATTTCCAATCTCTGTATGAATTTCATAGGCAAAATCTAATGCTGTTGATCCCTGGGGCATATTTTTTAACATTCCTTTCGGTGTAAAAACCATTATTTCACCTGAATATAAATTCAACTTAAAATCGTCAACAAAGCTTAATGCATCGGCATTCGATGTGCGAATCAGGTCTTTTACCGAATTGATCCACTTTTCCAACTCTCCATGATGGTCTCCGTCTTTGTAATTAAGATAAGCAGCATAGCCCTTCTTAGCTATTTCATTCATCCGTTCACTTCTGATCCTTATGTCCACCCATTTCCCGTCAGGTCCCATAAATGTTGCATGCAGTGCTTCATAACCGTTGGCTTTGGGCTTGGTTACATAATCCCTTATTCTTTCAGGCTTGGGAACATATATATCTGTAATAAGCGAGTAAATATTCCAACACTGTGCCTTTTCGGGAATATTCCCTTTGGGTTGAAATATAAGTTCTATCTGTAAAGGCTCATAAACTTCATCAAAAGAGAGTTTCCTTTGTTGCATTTCTGACCAGATCGAATAAATTGTTTTTGGTGTACGCCTGATATAAAAATCAATACCCGATTCTTTTAATTTAAGCTTAAGAGGATCCTCAAAATTTTTAACATAGAAAGCCCTTGATTTTTCAAAACCGGTAAGCTTATATTTCAATTCCTCATAAATCCTGGGATAACGATATTTTAAGCTAAGATCTTCTAATTCTGTCTTGATGTGATATAATCCAAGATGATGAGCCAAAGGTGCATAGAAATAGATAGTTTCACCGGCTATTTTCATTTGTTTATGCTGTTGCATGGAGCCCAGTGTCCTCATATTATGCAGGCGGTCTGCAAGTTTGATCAGGATCACACGTGAATCATCAGCCAGAGTCAGAAGTATTTTTTTAAAATTTTCAGCCTGTAAGGAGGTAGTTTGTTCAAAGGCTCCGGATAATTTTGTTAAGCCATCAACGATCTGTGCTATTTTGCTTCCAAAGTGTTTTTCAACATCAGCCTCTGTCATATCGGTATCTTCTACCATATCATGCAACAGGGAACTAACAATGGCTTTTACTCCCAAACCCAGGTCCATTGCCACAATACGTGCCACTTCAAGAGGGTGTACTATAAAAGGCTCCCCGCTTTTTCTGGATTGTCCTTTATGGGCATCCCGGGCCATTTCATAGGCCTTTATGATCAGATCCCGATCCTCTTTTCCGGAATTCTTACAATAATCCAATAATTCCTGAAAGACTCTTTCCGAAAGTTGCTCATATGTCTCATTTTCATGTTTCATAGTTAATTTCCGAGATATACAGAATTAAGGATGAAGGATACTGACCCCCCCCCTGTAATGGAAGGTATGTCCCTCAAAAGTTATAATATAAATAGAATAAGAATAAGACCCCTGTCCCAATCTCTCACCACCTGACGTACCATCCCAGCCAACATCAGAACTGCTTGATTCAAACACACGCCCCCCCCAACTGTTGTATATAACCATCCGGTATTCCTTTGGAGCAAAATCAAAAATAGGTAGAAAAACATCATTGACACCATCTCCATTAGGCGTAAAAGCATTAGGAACAGCAATTTTCGGAGTAAAAGCTTCACATGCTAAATTAGAACGGCTTGTAAACCCTGTTTTTTTATCAATTGTTTCCACATAATAGCAAATATTGGCATCAAAAACGTTTTCATCTACATAAGCAATATCTGTAATATCATCTTGAAATTGAAATTCCACAACCCCTGTTGCCAACATTTCCTGCTGTCTCTGTCCGACCACTCTGTACACATCATACTGATAACTTTCAAGATCATCCGGTTTGTAAGGAGACCAATGAAGTTGCATCCTGTTTTCATCTTTGGATACTTCCAAAAATATATTATTGGCATCTTCAGATGAAAGCAGAGTTGCACCACATTGATTTAAGGCATGAACTTTGTAAATATAGCTGTATATTGAAGGTTCTGCCGTCTCGTCCCTGTGCTGAAATGATGTTCCTTCAACTGTTATCTTTTTCGTATAAGTAAACCCACCCGCTATTTTTCTTTCAACACGATAATCACGAACAAGAGAAGACTCATTCGTTTTCCCATAAATTCTGACCTGATCAGATTCAACAGTAACAGATACATACAAGTAATCCGGAATATCATCACCTTCGGTAAATAATCCCACTGAATACGATGAAGACCTCGTTCCATCCTGCTTTTCTGCAACAACATAGAAAAGGTAGTCCGTATTAGGCGTCAAACCGGAAATCGTGGTGGACAGAGATGTTGTCTCAGCAAACTTTTCTCCGGAATAATAATCAAATATTATATATTTTTCGACTCCCCCCGATTGTTCCCATCCTTTATAAGTATTCCACGAAAAAGAAGCTGTGTATAGGCAGGGGTCAAATCCTGTATTTTCTAAAATCATAAGACTGTGCCATATAGAACCGGTACTGCTACTTCCGCCATACGAGGCAATGACAGTATATTCCTTTTTTTTCTTTTCCTGAAGTAAAAAAGTATATTGATGTACGTCTTTAGAGACAGTATCTATCCTTTGCACAAAAACATCACCAATATCCCTTTCTGAAATAATATAAAAATCAATATCCCCTGAAACAGAGTCCCATATAATTGTTACAGAATCTGTTACCGGATCAATTTGTACATTT
>CAYSRH010000244.1:0-3691 GCA_964433245.1 uncultured Bacteroidales bacterium
AATATATAGTATTTTTTTATTTAAAATTAAGGAATGGTAAATAAAAGTATAATTTTGTGAAATAATATACACGTATGCATTTTTACAGGTTTTTATTGATTACTATATTGTTTTTATTGTTTTTTGGACAGCAAAAAGCTTTTTCTCAGAGATATCGGATGAGTCCTGTCAGAATTGGTTTAGAAGTTGATCCGAAAATTTCATGGATGTCACCTTCGTATGTAAAGATAAAACGGGATGGTGTCTCTGCAGGAGTGGGAGTGCGTGGTTTTTTTGATTATTTTATTGATGATTATATTGCTGTTTCTCTTGGGATTTCATACAATTTGCTGAATGGATCTTTACATGTACATGATTCAACCAGTTATATTATTGAAAGTACACAATACAATATGCATTATATCGGGATGCCTGTTACGGGTAAGTTTTTGTCTGAGGATGTAGCAAGAAATATCAAAGTGCTGGCTGAAGTTGGTTTTTTATTTGAATATAACTTCTGGCTTGATCATACATTGGAACACAACAGACTTCCCGAAATGGGAGAGGTGAGACCTTTTAATATTTCTTTTCTTATGGGGGTAGGGATGGAATATTTTTTGAATCGAAGAAATTCAGTTTTGATAGAATTGTGTTATACGCGAGGATTAAATAATGTTCTGTACACCGATGAAATAGCTGTCCGGACAGGCAGTGTTTCCGGAGGCACGGTAAAGAACAGTTCCCTGTCTCTTGCTATTGGTTATGCTTATATTTTAAACAGGCAACGTCGATGAAAATAGCTTTGGCACAATTGAACTATAAGGTTGGTGATATTGAAGCAAATTATCATAAAATCAAACGACAGATCAAACAGAGTTCGCAGGAAGGAGTTGACCTGATTGTTTTTTCCGAATTGTCCCTTTGTGGTTATCCTCCACAAGATTTGTTGGAACACAAAGGGTTTATAGAGAAATGTTCCTTTTATACACAAAAAATAGCAGAAGATTGTCAGGATATTGCAGCACTGGTCGGGGCTCCTGTGGTGAATGACAGCAATAGAGGAAAACATCTTTACAATGCAGCTTTTTTTATGTATGAAGGAGTTATACAACAAGTGATAAAGAAGACCCTGCTTCCTACATATGATATTTTTGATGAGTATCGTTATTTTGAATCCAATGAACAATTTGAAACGATCAATTATAAAGGAAAGCATTTGGCTGTAACTATTTGCGAAGATTTATGGGATCAACAACCGGTTGACAATCCGCTGTTTAAACCCAACCTTTACAAAAAAACACCCATGGAAGAATTGATCCGGAAAAAGCCCGATTGTATCATTAATCTTGCTGCATCTCCTTTTGCTTTCAGAAGGGTGGAGTTGAAAAAAGAGGTTTTTTGTAATAATGCCAAACGTTTTTCTTTACCGGTATTGTATGTGAATCAGGTTGGTGCCAATACGGAATTAATATTTGAGGGGAATTCACTTGTCGTAAATGCAGAAGGACAGGTAGTGGAGCAATTGCCTTTCTTTTCGGAAGAATGTAAAATAATTGACATTGATGAAATAGAAGGAAAGCAAGCGATTCCTTCTCTTGCTTTCGATTCCGTGGAATTAATTTACAGGGCCCTGGTGATGGGGGTTCGTGATTTTTTTGTAAAAATGGGGTTTTCAAAAGCTACGCTGGGATTATCAGGTGGAATTGATTCTGCGGTAACGCTTGTCATTGCAGCTGAAGCTCTTGGTGCTGAAAATATATGGGTTTTATTACTTCCTTCAAAGTATTCGTCTTCCCATTCAATTGATGATTCTGTGTTATTGGCTGAAAAACTGGGTGTAAAGTATGATATTCTTTCTATAGAAGATGCTGTTTCTTCTTATGAAACTATATTAAAACCGATATTTGAGGGCACAGAGGAAGATGTTGCTGAAGAAAATATACAATCCCGGATCCGCGGTACATTGTTGATGGCGCTTTCGAATAAATTTGGACATATTCTTTTGAATACATCAAACAAAAGTGAATCTGCTGTTGGCTATGGCACTTTATATGGTGATATGGCAGGTGGACTTTCTGTTATTGGAGATGTGTACAAATCAGATCTGTATCGCTTGTCGCATTATATGAATCGTCACGAAGAGATAATCCCGGAAAATATTATTAATAAAGCTCCTTCTGCAGAACTCAAACCGGATCAGAAGGATTCTGATTCCCTGCCTGATTATGATTTGTTGGATGCGATTCTCTATCAATACATTGAAATGCAAAAATCTTCGGATGAAATTGTAAAACAGGGATATAAACAGTCCATAGTGGAGAGGGTGATCAAAATGGTTAATCAGAATGAATTTAAACGATACCAGTCACCTCCTATGTTGCGAATTTCTTCCAAGGCTTTCGGCATGGGAAGGAGAATGCCTCTGGTGGCATCGTATTAATCAGGGAGCTTTTCAAGGTATGACAGAAGTTCTTTGGTGGCTTTCTCACGGGTAAAATTTTGTTCTAATCTTTTTCGTCCGGCTTCACCCATTTTTCGGGATGCTTCCGGATTTTTTATCTGATTGATTACTGTTTTGGCAAATAGCTCTTTGTTAAAAGGAGGAATTAGCATCCCTGTTTCTTTATGGCTTATTAATTCAGGATTGCTGCTTATTTCAAATGCAACAACAGGTTTTTTACAGGCCATTGCCTCTGCTATTACATACCCAAATCCTTCCCATAGGGAGGTGAGCAGAAATATATCAATACTGAACATGAAACTTTTTATATTCTCAACAAAGCCGTAAAATACAATACTGTCTGAAACACCTTTTTCTAAGGCGTATTTTTTTAATGCAGACGCCAGTTTTCCACTACCGGCAATCAACAGTTTCGTGTTTGGAACTTCTTTGTGGATATGTGTAAAAATATCAATCAGGTGAAACTGTCCCTTTTGTTTTACCAATCTGCCGGCATTGCCCAAAATGATTTTGTTGCCGGTATTTTTTTTGTAAACGGGGTTGTGTGTTTGTTGATCAAAAGCGGGCAGGTCAATACCGTTATAGATTACCTTGATATTGTCTTTCGGAAACAAATTTGCCTGTTGATTAATGGTGCGTTTGGTTTCTTCTGAATTGGCAATCAATCCGGTAATCACCTGCCTGAAAAGATAACGGTTGAGCCATGAATTTTTGATTGGTATGGCGCTGCCCCGCCTGTATATAATATTTTGTATCCCGGCTTTTTTTGCTGCGGGGGCAGCTGTTTTCAGGTCGGCAGGAAAGTTAATAATGATCGTGTCATAGGCAGAATCCTTCATATGCCTGAAGATTTGTTGTTTTTTTACAGGATTAAGAAAACTAAGATTTGAGATCGTAACAGGCAAGGTATTTATGTTGGCTTGTTTTGCTTTTTGGAAAAGTAAACCCCTGGGATTGCAGGCAATTGTAACATTATAGCCATGTTGGGTAAGTTCACAGGCCATTTCGAAATGCCACTTTTCACCTCCGCCCCATGCTTTTGTAGAATTAAAAAAACATATATTATTTTTGATTGTCTTGTTTTTTTTCATCTGTTTGTAATTTGTGACCATACTTTCGATTTGGCATACATTTTAATCATAGTTGCGTGTGTGTCTCAATATTAATTTCAGACATGGTCTGTTTCATCTGTTTAAAATTTACGACCATACTTTCGATTGGGTACACATTTTAATCATAGTTGCGTATGTG
>CAYSRH010000245.1:0-3688 GCA_964433245.1 uncultured Bacteroidales bacterium
TTTTTTTAACATCACCACTTCCAGTCATTATTATTGAATTGATCTTTTAACCCTATAGCTTCTTCTTTTTTCAGTGCATTAAAAAAAACAAGATTGGTTTCTTTTTCTACTTCACTTACTGTTTTTGCGAAAGAATTTAAAGACGCTATCGTATTTTCATTGTTAAAAATAAACCCAACAGCGTTCGTTCTTTCTTCATTCATGACAACAAGATAGAACCTTCTTGGGATATATATCCGGCTTGCACCAAGAGACGTGTAAGGGAGGTCTGTTAAAACAGGACCGCAAGCCACATATAAAGATCCATATTCCTCTACCCAATTTTCCAGCAGGCTGCCTACCCGGGGCCAAAAACTGTTTACAAATCCGCTTCTCATTGGAGAAACCACAGTCATATAATAAGTCTTCTTCAACAAATCCTCATCAAAATTAAAAAATCTTTCATGCAAAAGCCTTCCCGGCAAAAAGTTACTTTTCCTGTAATCTTTTATCTCTGCTCCCCCGACAGGCAATGTAGTATCTTTCTCAAATTTTGGTCTTCGCAAGGTAATATCACCCGTCAGCATCTCAGGTGTCAACTCATAAGCAACCCATGCAGGCTGCTCATAAGGGATATTATAACAAACAGTAAAATGACCGTGTTCAAGTATTTCCTGCCTTTCAACAGGAGCAGGAAGTTCATACGGTACAGGTTCAGAAGCATAAGAACAAAAGTCTGTCAACAGAATAACAAAAAGCAAATAAAAATTTTTCATTGTTTTATTTTTTATTTATAAATCAATAGATTAAATTGTCTTGCCAAAGTATTGGCAACAGTTACAAAATTAATGTATTTTTGTGTACTTTTCATTCAATTTAAACAATTGAGACGCTTATTATGCATTATCTGATTCTCGTTTTTGTTTTGCTTGGCTCTTTCTCCATGTCTTTTGCATCAAAAGGAAAATATCTGGTAGTTAAAGAAGATTCAGCATACATAGCAACAAAGCCCTATCAAAAACATGATTCTGTTAAGCTGCTACAAAACAACGCTGTTGTTTTTAAATCAGCCAACCGCAAGGACAGTATTCTGATGAATTTTTTAGACTTTGAAGACAATTTGTATTTGTTACAGTTTTCATCATCACTTCCCGACAAAAAGAAAAAAACAGAAATCACATTGATTTTAGACAGAAATCCAAGATTAAAAACAAAATCACATGTATCTGAATTCCTTCTTGGGAGAAGGGATTCAGATGAAGTAATGCAGAAATTACAATGGGAAAAATGGAAAGCAGAGAAAAACTATATTTCTTTCGTAAGCTTGTGGGACAAAGACAGTCTGTATTTTTTAGTCCGTATCCACGACAGCAATCTTATCCATAATGAGTATTCCGGGAAAGATTTCCCTTATTGCACTTCTGATGCCATTGCATTACTTTTTGACACAGAACACAAACATTCCCATCTGACAAGTCCGGGTGATCTTAAATTATATGTTGATATACAAGGAAACAGCTTTTTGTATGTTGGCACATATGGAGCAGATTCCCTTGTTCTGCAAAACAAGAAAATTTCAACAAAAGTCCATCTGCAGGGAACACTAAACAACCCATTTGATAACGACATTTCAGTATTGTACCGGATTTCAATCCCATGGAAAATGCTGGGAATTAACCCCAAAGCCAATGTTGTTATCGGATTCGATATTATTAACTATAACCTGAATAACACAGAGGGACCATGTGATAAAAATGCATGGTCAGGAGAAAAATTAAACTTTAGAAATCCAAGTGAATGGGGAAATCTTGTTTTGTATCGGGACAACAATCTGGGACGAATTTTCCTGATGTTTTTTATCGTTTTGATATTGTTATTTAACTTTTTTTACCTTATTCACCGGAAAAATAAATACGATAGCGAAACAATAGATGATATACACATCACAAATTTCATTCATGATTTTATCATGAAAAACCTTAATGATCAGGCCTTATCTGTTAACAGCATTGCCCGTTACATGAATCTCCGGGTGAATTATATCAACAACCTGTTTCTCCAAATAAAAAAGATATCCATTCAGGATGCTATTTCATCCGAACGAAAGAAATTAGCAAGTTCATTGAAAAAACAAGCCCATATTTCAGAGACTGAAATTATTCGCAGAACAGGGCTAAAATCAAAAGAAGATCTTTATAAATTGTTAGATGATTAGAATTTACTTCCAACGTACATAGGCAAGAGCCATATAGTAGTTGTTTTTTTCAAACATGCACCAAAGGTGCAGCAGCATAAAGGTCGAAAGGAAGTTTATTTTCTTATAATCAGGTGCTTATCAATCATTTGGAACAATCATTTGGAACAATCATTTTTTTGGTGTCAACTTTTCTCCCATCAACAAATAAACTGCAAAAATACAACCCTCTTTTTAATAGCGAGTTAGGCACCGTAATTGAGGATTTTCCTTTTTCTTGTATAGCTAAATTATACAATTTCTTACCATTTAAATCATAAATAACAATATGTGCATCTTCTATTGATAAGGGTAAATAATAATTAATTATTTGTTGATTAATTGTATTAGAATAGTTATCAAGCAATAAAGGTTTTGGATGCTTATCGGCATTAGAATTAGCAACATCAGAAATGTCATCAGATTGAAGAAAAATCATTTTATTTATTTTTTCAGTTTTAATAATTAGGTGTCCGTCATTCACTTCAAAATAATATGCTCCACTTAAACACGTTACTCTATAGTTCCAACCAGACAATTCAAAGCTAGGCTCCCCACATTCTAGTATGACAAGAAGCTCTCCAACTTCGATGCCTGTATCATTTATTAAATTGTACCAAGTACCAACGGTTGGGCAATAACCATTTAAAAATACGGAGTCTTCTTTGAATTCTAACCAAATTTTTTTTCCATGAGCCGGATATATAGAAGTATCATTATTTACTGTATCTATGAATGAATGAAATACCCAATAATTATTAGTTAGTTCATCATTCATGTTATTGTTGTAATTAATTACTCTGCCGTAAGAAAGTATGGCGCAATTGGCTAAAACAAAAATTAATAGTGTTTTCATAATTACTGTATTAATAATGAATAATAAAATTATGGAATTATTTCCACAAATCCATAAAGTGGAGGAAGTTTCGTGATATCCTGATCAATCAATATTTCACCAGTATTATATGTTCCCGGAGTTATATGAATAATCGCACCATTTGTTGAAGCATTTAAAGCTTCATTAATTGTGTTATATGGAAAAAAATGTATCCATCTTCATGTGCTGAATTAAACTGAATTTGATCAACATAAATTGTATTCTCACCATGAAAATCTTGTAGCAAAAATCAAGGCTTGAAAGTCTTTCTTCTCTGTTCTTTTTTCTTGATAAAAAAGAACGAAAAAATCAAGGCTTACAAGTCTTTTTCTGTTTTTTACATTACATTTCGCTAAATTCCTGAAACTCGTCGTTCCTCCTCAAACAGTCAGGAATTTTAAACGCTACATTCCATTCAAAAACTACGAAAAATACTTGGTATGCCGATCCCCCTACGCACATAGGCAAGAGCAGAGTTGGAGTTTTAAGTGCCTCCGCACATAGGCAAGTGGTTCGGTTAAACAGAGTTTTATTATTTTGTTACCCTGTAACTTTTTAATAAGCCACAGCGTGGCGACAGTATGGTAATAAGGATGTCA
>CAYSRH010000246.1:0-3660 GCA_964433245.1 uncultured Bacteroidales bacterium
GGCGACCACCGAGATCTACACTCTTTCCCTACACGACGCTCTTCTGATCTACACCTTCACCAATATTTTCAATGCCAAGGACTGGGACACCACTTTTTTGATGTTCGTGTTTTTTAAGCGCTGTACCAAAAGGGCCAGTAGTCATACCCTTTTTACTATCAAAGAGAAACTCAAATATTGTTGTCCATTTCCAACTTATGGGTAAATGTTCATTATTCGATTCTTGGATAGAGTCTTTTTCGGACTGATTAAATTGGCCCTCAAACGCCTTTTTCAACACCGCCTGCCGGTACACTTTCAATTGCTCCTGTGCTTTTTTAAGGTCGACAATACCATTGTCGAGGGAGGCAAAGAGGTTTTCGATTTTGGTTACAATGGCTCGTTGGATGGGGAGGGGGGTGAGTAGAAACCTTCTTTTTGAGTAGGTTGAAATCCAATACCTTTTATGCGTATCATTCCTAATCTTGTTCACCTGCATGCAATAAAAAACGTATTTCATATTTACCAACTTACTTGTTGGTATCAATATTTTCATTGCTGATGACTTTACTTTAAACTTAAAATTTACAAATTGGCTTGCTGTTGTAAAATCGTCGAATATAATTGTAGGTAAATTATCAAAAATCCCTTCTTTTTCGTTTGTATAACCTTTAATAAAAGATTTGCCAGCAGTTAATACAGGAATCTTATAATTATCGGAGTATTTTGTGTTATTAACAATATATTTAGTAGGTTGCTCGTAATTAAGCAAATCTTCAAAACGACATTCAGTCCAATCTTCTCTCATTATGCTGCCAATACCTCATTTAATTCGCTAATTATATCTTTCATTTCATTCCCAAATAACTGATACATTTTGCCACGGCCGCCCTGTGCATCAAAAGGGGTGTAATCCAGGTCATCAATTTCAATGTGATAAGAACTTACCACATGGTCTTTAATCATACGCAGCCAGTCCATCTGTTCCTGGGAAAACCGGTTGTGCTGTCCGGCATTTTGTTTAAAGATCCAGTTTTTAAAATTTTCATCAATGGTTTTATCAAAGGCTTTCAGTTCACTGTCAATACCACAAACACGGCGTATCAGGGAAACCAGAGCGGTTAATTCATCCTTTGGCTGCCTGCTTTTTACATCCTCAACAGCAGCATAAGCCTTCCATACATAATCCGGTGCCAGTTGCGGTTTTTCCAGTTTCAGTTTATCCATTACCTCTTTGATCATATTGAAAGTAATGTTCCGACGGTTATAGGGCTGATTATAGAAAATGCTTAGTGCTTTAATTTCATCTTTATGTTTTTCGAGATAATCAGAGAAATTTTTTATTGTCTCTTTCGCTTTATCTACAGAAAAAGAATCCCATTCCGACCTGGTGACTGAGTCAATATTGATGTGATCAATTATTTGTTCGTGTACTTTGCGTACATTTTCCAGATATTCATTGAGTTCACCGTTAAAGGTACTCGCAGCTTCCTGAATTAACTCGTGCTGAGCTTCCTTTTTCGTTTCTTCTTCTTTTTCGGGGGGTCTGTCTTTAGAAGGCAATTTTTCTATCTTTTCCTGTGCTCTATTCTCTATTGCGTCAGGATCAAAAGCATTAATCAGCTCTTTGGTAATCTGTTTCAGATTTTTTCCACCAGAGTATTCAAGCAGTTTGTCTTTTTCCTTATCCGTAATTTGTTTTTCCAGCCGGATTAACCTGTTTGATAGAGACAAAAACAGGTCTTCATCTTCAACTCCCATGGTGATAGCGCCCAACAGGTCTTTCATGGCAACAGAAGGTTTACGCTCCAATGGTCGGCTGTCTGTTTTCTTTGACTTTGTTGCTCCAATGGCATCTATAATGACAAAGTGGGTTTTGCTGTTTGCCATCCGGGTAATCTGCAGTAATTTATCCTTATCAATTGTCCGGGTTCCCCGGCCTTTCATCTGTTCAAAGTAGTTTATACTTTTGACATCACGCATAAAAAGCAACACTTCCAATGGTTTTACATCTGTTCCCGTGGCAATCATATCAACCGTAACGGCAATGCGTGGATAATAGGAGTTTCGAAAACGGTTTAGAACCGATTTTGGATCTTCTTCTGTTTTATAGGTTACTTTTTTACAGAAATCATTACCTTCATCAAATTCTTCGCGGATAATTTTGATAATATCATCGGCATGGCTGTCTGTTTTGGCAAAGACCAGTGTTTTTGGAACTTCATAATCACCGTTTTCATCGAAGCGGTTGGGGAATATCTCGGTTTTTAATGCCCGTTTGTATTCTTTGATAATATGTCTGATTTGACTAGGGTTTACTACTTTTTTATCAAGATCATTTCTGGAATATGCGATGTCCTCGTCCTCTTGCTGCCAACGCTTTTGGCGTGTAAGCTTGTCTCTTCTGTCGACAAACCAGCCCGCCTTAACAACTTCACCTTTTTTACTTATATCGGTTTCAATCGAATACACATCATATGGAACATTTACTCCGTCTGTTACTGATTCTTCATAGCTGTACTGGCTGACCACATTCTCATTGAAAAAGCCGAATGTCCGTTTGTCAGGTGTGGCTGTTAATCCAACCAGAAAGGCATCGAAATAATCCAGGACCTGTTTCCACAAATTGTATATGGATCGGTGGCACTCATCTATCACAATGAAATCAAACTGCTCAATAGGAACTTCCGATGAGTATTCAACGGGTACAGGTTGCTTCTTATTGAGCTGCTGCTGCATCCAGGTGCTTTCATTGGGGTTTTCTTCTTCTGCTTTTTCTTCTAATTCTTCTCCTTTTAGAATTGAGTAGAGACGCTGGATGGTTGAAATACAGACCTGGCTATCCGACGCTATAAAACTCGATGATAAGCGCTGAACAGTATACAATTCGGTAAATTTCCGATTATCATCCGTTGGCTGGAACGTCATGAATTCCTGTTCCGCCTGTTCTCCAAGGTTTTTGGTATCAACCAAAAACAAAATTCGCCTTGCATCAGTAAATTTCAGCAAACGGTAAATAAAAGTGGCGGCGGTAAAGGTTTTTCCTGAACCTGTAGCCATCTGTATCAATGCACGTGGCCGGTCATTCTTAAAGGATACTTCAAGATTTTCTATAGCCACTATTTGCGCGGGACGTAAACCTGTATAATCTAAAGATGGTAGATTGAGTAATCTTTTTCGTAAACTGTTCCCCTGCTTCAGCCATTTTTCAATTGTTTCGGGTTTATGGAAACTAAAAACAGTTCTGCTGCGTGGTTTTGGATCTCTTCTATCAGTAAAACGAGTAAGAGTGCCAGTACTTTCATATATGTAAGGAAGAGGATCATTATTCAGATATTTTAACTTAGCTTCGGCATAACCTGAAGATTGTTCTTCTGCAACTAATAAACGATGGCCTTCTTCTTCGCGTTTTGCCTCTATAACTCCAATTGGTTTTTTTGCAACAAAAAGAACGTAATCAGCTGGTCCAACATCGGTATTGTATTCACGAACAGCAACACCTTTGTTGGCAGAAAGATCTACTTTATTCTTTGATTGAACAACCCACTCCGCATCAATGAGCATTTTATCAATTTTATCTCTGGCAATCTGTTCTGGATTCTGATTATACATTTACATTCCTATCCTCTTAGCCCGGCATGGACGCCGGGCTTCTTGGGGCGCGGGGATTTTAAGATCTTC
>CAYSRH010000247.1:0-3658 GCA_964433245.1 uncultured Bacteroidales bacterium
CCCTAAAACTTTTGCGGCAACCCCAGATGAAACTTTCCCCAATTCATATAACTTCACTAAAGAACTCTTTTTTATTTCTGCTTCAAAATCTTTATCACTAAGTCTCAAGGAATTAGCTAATAATTCGGGATATTCTATATGTATCGTTCTTTTCATTGGAATATATTTTAATTAAACGCATGAAACCTCCATGTACTAAACCTCGATTTTCTATCATCTATTCATGTCCTTTTATACAAATATAACGAAAACAACTGAAGATTTACATGTAACAATTGCTCTTTTTTATGTTTGCTAAAGACTCGCATTCTTTCGTCTATATTCTATCTGCTGTAATCTTCAGAAAACTTATTTCACATAAAAATCTAGCAGGCATCGGTCGTTGATAAATGCCTGCAAGTGGTCGTTTATTTCTACTTTTCCTACGCCTTCGGGTGTGCCGGTAAAGATCAGGTCGCCAATCTTTAGTGTAAAAAATTTCGACACATAGGAAATGATGCGATCTACACTAAAAATCATATTCCCTGTATTTCCGTTTTGTCTTTCCTCGCCGTTTACCCGTAAGGAAAAGTTGACATCCTGTATGGACTGAGAAAACTCAGGTAAAGGATAAAAAGCACTAATGGGTGCGGAGCCGTCAAAGCCTTTGGACAAGTCCCAGGGCAATCCCTCTGCTGATAGTTTTTGTTGCAGATCTCGTGCCGTGAAGTCAATCCCTAATCCTATCTCCTTGTAATAACGATGTGCAAAGCGTTCTTCAATATGCCTGCCTACTTTATTGATGCGTACGACAATTTCAGTTTCATAATGAATGTTACTTGAGAGCTCCGGAATAAAGAATGGCTGGTTGTTACGAATAATCGCACTGTCCGGTTTCAGAAACACAACAGGTTCACCGGGCACTTCATTATTGAGTTCTTCTGCATGTTTTTTATAATTTCTGGCAACACAAAGAATTTTCATTGGAAGAGTTCAATAGTTATTGATTAAACTTTTCAAGTTTAATTTGTGTTAACACTTTTTTTGTGTACAGGGGAAAGTCCCCATTCATAATCCAGCTATAGTAGCCGGGATCTTTTGCCAGCACCGTTTCCACCGGTACGCCCTTGTATTTGCCAAAATTAAAAACCTTTTGGTTTTTATCATCCAGCACAATACGTCCGGTAAAATCCACATTTTTGGTGTGTGAAGTAAAACCTGCAAGTACATCTATATCATTGACTACAGGGGTAGAAATATTGCCTTGCGGATCTTTGAATTCAATATTTTTATACCTGTCCAGCTGGGCTTTAAATATTTCATAGGTGGCTTTGGTGTCCACTTCTGCACTGTGTGCACCATCAAGGATCTTATCGCAATAAAATTTGTATGCTGCACTCAGCGTGCATTGTTCCATCTTATGGAAAATCACTTGTACATCAATAAAATTTTTGCGTTTCAAGTCGATGTCTAAACCAACGCGTAAAAATTCTTCTGCCAGCAGGGGTATGTCAAAGCGGTTTGAGTTGTAGCCTCCCAGGTCACAGCCTTCAATAAAATGCGCAATTTTTTTTCCAATTTCTGAAAAAGGAGGTTCCTCTTTCACGTCTTCATCATAAATGCCATGTATAGCAGAAGCTTCAGCAGGAATGGGGCGTTCGGGATTGACACGGTAGGTAAGCGATTCTTCGGTTCCGTCCGGGTTGATTTTGAGTAGTGAGATTTCAACAATCCTGTCGTTGGCAATGTTGATCCCTGTTGTTTCGAGGTCAAAAAATACGATGGGTCTTCTCAATGCTAAATTCATGGTTTTTGTGTATTGTATTATATATTTTTCACAAAGGTAGCAATTTCTCCGAAGGCTTAGGATTCTTTTTCTTTTGATTTCTTTTTTTCCAACATCCTGGCGATATCCTCCGGGGTCGTTTTCCAGCGTTCATGCATCCACACCCACTGTTCGGGTGTCTCTTGTATGCATTCTTCGATGGCGCGGGTATAGATTTTTGTATTCTCCAGCAGGTCATGTTCCATATTTCCTGTTTTCACCATAGGCAGCGGAGGTTTAATTATGAAACGATGCCGATTGTCAGGCATTCGCTTCATGAACATGGGCAGTACAGGAGCTCCGGTGTCCAGAGCCAACATGGCTGCCCCAATCGGTGTATAGGCACGTTTGTCGAAAAAATCAACAAAAACACCTTTTACTTTGGTGTCCTGATCAATCATAATAATGAGGCATTCTCCTTTTTGCAAGGCTTCAATAAGCAGGGGATAGGCTTTGCCACGGCTGATGTTTTTCATCCCACGCTTTTGCCTGTAGCCGATAATCATTTCATTTATTTTCTTATTCTTCAACGCTTTGCTAACGGCAGTTGTTTCATAGCCCAGCACGGGAGGGGTGATAGCGGAAAACTCCCATGAACCGGTATGGCTCATCAGGCATAAAACGCCTTTCTCTTCTTTATATGCTTTCTCCAGGTGTTCCTCTCCTTCTACATCCATGATGCGAGCAAAATCTTCACGCGTACGATAATGCAAGGTATGCAGGTAGTCGGCAAAATTCAGCGCCTGATGGACAAATACCTTTTTCGCCATTTGCTTCAATTGCTTACTATTACGCTTATCGCCATAGACACGGCTGAGGTTGTCGAGGGTCTTTTTTCGCTCTTTTTTAAGCACCCAAAAAGTCAGCTTCCCCAATTCCGCAAAAACCCAAAGCACCCATTTACGAGGGAACAGACGCACGGTCAGGATAAACACCCGAATAAAAAATAGCAGTATCGGGTATTTGATGCTCTTGATAAATTTTTTTTTGTGTTTTCTTATTTGCATTGGAAAAAGGATGTAATTTCGGTATAAAGATAATAGAATAAAATATATCATGTGGTGACGCAATGAATTGCGTCATGCATTTAATGCAAGAAAACAGTAAGTTTGTCGTCTATGCAAATAAGACAAACTACCATTAATTCAAAAAAATGGCAAAAGAACCCAACATCAATCTATTAAAAGCAGGCGACAAAGAAGCCTTCAGGCAACTGATTGAAAGCTATCAACACAAGGTCGTCAACACGGCATTCGGGTTTACGCATAACCGGCAGGATGCGGAAGATGTTGCGCAGGAAGTTTTTCTATACGTCTATCGTTCTCTCACAGGGTTCAAAGAAAAATCCTTGCTTTCCACCTGGATTTATCGCATTACAGTGAACAAAGCACTGGATTATATCAAAGCACGCCAAAGAAAAAAAAGAAATGCCGGCACACTGGATCTCAGCTATGATGATGCCTTTGATGTCAGCAGAAAGGAAGAAAATCCCGAACAGCAAATGCTGGATAAAGAAGGTCTTCGTCTGCTATATGAAGCGATCAACACGCTACCCGACAAGCAAAAAAAAGCATTGATTCTCTCCAAGCAGGAAGGCTTGTCGAATGATGAGGTGGCAGCCGTACTAAAAACCACCCGCAGTGCTGTAGAAGCATTAATTCACAGAGCCAAACAGCAGCTGAGCAAGGAGTTGGAGAGAATAGAGAGACGATAGAGAACTAAGCGACTTAAGCGAGGAGGCGATGAGGTGTTGATGCGAAGTGTCGCCTCTACGAGGCTTTTTGTGGAGGAGGGTGGCATTTTTTTTATTACCATACTGTCGCCACGCTGTGGCTTTTTAAAAAGTGACAGAGT
>CAYSRH010000248.1:0-3655 GCA_964433245.1 uncultured Bacteroidales bacterium
TCAGGACGCTGCTACGCAGCTTATTTATAGTCACGTAGTGACGACCTGTTTGTAGAATAAAACCACGGCACATAAAACAAGCCCCTATATTTGTGCCATCTGGCATTTAAGCTGACAAATGGCACAAAATCGGATAATTGACATATGACTTTTACAGGCATATATACGAAATCATGTTTTTTTTACCGGACACTAATGTTCTTTTTTTAAAAATCCGATATTGGACGATAAGTCCTATATCATTCGATTTTATGGTAAAGTGTTTTTAAAGAAATAAAATATTTTTTGTTTTTTATGAATTATCCATAAGGGTAAAAAGAAATAAATGTGTTTTAATAATAAGTAATAAGCAAATAATATTATAAAAAACAAAAAAACAAAAAAGATGAAAAAACAAACATTTTTATTCGCACTTATTTCTTTGGTTTTAATCTTCTCCCATTGCAGAAAAGAAGAAACACAAGACCAGAATGTTACTTTATCAACAGACATCATGAAAGAAAATGCACAAGCTGAAGCTTTGTTTGATGATGTGGCAAACCAGACACAAATTGGCATGGTTCAGGCCGAAGATTCTACAAGTAACAAAAAATCCGGCATAACAAGCGATGATAACGGTGCTACAATAACAATATCCCCATTCGATTTTCATAGTTTTCCAAAAACAATCGAAATTGATTTTGGTTCTACCGGTGTTACAGGATATGACGGAAAAATAAGAAAAGGTAAAATAACCATTGAAACAACCGGATGGTACAGAGATTCCGGCACTGTCATTACCATAAATACAGAAAATTACGAAGTGGACAATTTTGAGATTGCCGGAGAAAAAACAATTACAAATAATGGCACAAACGTTTCCGGAAACATCTATTATTCTATTGATATTGAAGGAAGTATAAGCGATTCTGAAGGCACAACAGAATGGACAAGCCAGAGAATCCGGGAATGGATCGCCGGAGAAGATACATTTTTAAATCCATGGGATGATGAATACTTAATTACCGGCACACAAACAGGACTTACAAAAGCAGGAGAAAACTATGAAATAGAAATATTGACTCCCTTACACGTTAAACTGAATTGCAGATGGTTGACCTCCGGTTCCTTGCAAATCACAACAAGCTCTTTATCTGAACCGGCTATTGTGGATTACGGAAATGGAGAATGTAATTCTCAGGCTGTGGTATCCTATAAGGGGGAAGATTATTCTTTCTACATGACCCAATAAATAAATTTGATTTATAATATCATAGATAGACAAAGCGGGTTATAGATTAACCCGCTTTTTTTATAAAAATATGTTCAATGTTTTTTTATTTCAACAATAAAAAAACATATTTTTATACTGTTATATTGTTTTCTTATCTGTTAACCGTTAAAATTTCTAAATTATGTCAGAAAGCTTATCATTGGGCACTAAAATTGATCATGATTTATATGGTATTGGTATAATCGGTGACATTGGCCTTACCTCCTATGATGTGTATTTTGAAAAAAACGGGAAAACCGTAGTTTCTAAATCAAGTAATGAATTTACTGTGGTATCAACACCCGAAACAACCGGAGAAGAGCAATCAAATCCTGTGGTACATCTTGATGTGAAAGAGTTTGAAGAAATGTTTACCACCATTTTGGACAAATATGCTCCCCTGCCGGAACTTGTTGAAATAGCTGATAAATGGACCGGAGGAAAAATAATGATTCTCCCCGGAAATGAAAGTTTGCAAGCCAAAGAAGTGCCAATAGACACTTTTTTCCACAAAATAGTGATGGTGCGTGACAGGCTTCGCGTTATGGAACAAAACATCAACAGTCATCCATCACTTAAAGATGAAGAAAAAGTAAATCTGCAACAATATATTACCAGAATATATGGCAGTTTGACTACCTTTAATGTATTATTTAAAAACAAAGACGATTTTTTCTCAGGATCAGCAAGTTAATAATTATAAGTCATGTTATTAATATAAAAAACCAAACCACTATGTTAATAGGAATGCTTACTTCAGGAGGGGATTGTCCCGGACTAAATGCCGCTATGCGAGGTATTGGTAAAACTGCTATTATAAAGCACGGAACCAAAGTTGTGGGGATTAAAGATGGGTTCAGGGGATTAATGGAAAATCGTATTGTTCAAATGGACAGTAAATCCCTATCCGGTATTTTGACCATTGGAGGAACAATATTAGGAACCAGTCGTGATAAGCCTTACAAAATGCAGATGGGAGAAAAAACCAAAGACATGACAGATGTAATTGTTGAAAATTATCATAAAAACCATCTCGATGCATTGGTGTGCCTTGGTGGTGGGGGAACTCAAAAAAATGCTTATCACCTGTATAAAGAAGGATTAAATGTGATTACCCTGCCAAAAACAATTGATAATGATGTAGCCTGTACTGATATCACATTTGGTTTTGATACAGCTTTAGAAATTGCTGTAGATGCCATAGACCGTTTGCATAGTACAGCATTGAGTCATCATCGGATTATTGTTGTTGAAATTATGGGTAATAATTCAGGGTGGCTTGCTCTTGGAGCAGGAATTTCAGGAGGAGCTGATGTGATTCTGATCCCTGAAATCCCTTACGATACAGAAAAAGTTGCAGAGTCAATAATCAAGCGGAAAAGAGCCGGAAAATCATTTAGTATTGTTGCTGTGGCCGAAGGTTGTATTTCAAAAGAAACGGCATCGTTAAAAGAAGAACTAAAAGAAAAGAAAAGAAATTGCGATGATAAAGAATTAAAAAAATCAATAAAACAAGAACTGGAAGAAATAGAAAGCCTTTTAGATACACATACGTATCGATTGGCTTCAAAATTAAAGCAACTGACAGGAATAGATGCCAGGGTGACTATATTGGGGCATCTTCAAAGAGGAGGAACTCCATCTGCTACAGACCGCTTATTAGCAACCCGCCTGGGAGTAGCAGCCGGAAATTTAATTCATCAGGGAACTTTCGGGGTTATGTGTGCAGTGAAAGGGAGCATCATAACACCTATTCCTTTGGAAACTGTTGTTAAAGAGAAAAAATTGGTCCCCCCTGATCATGATTGGATAACAAGTGCCAGAGATATAGGTATTTGTTTGGGTGACTAACAGATAAAAAAAAGGGCTGTTAAAAATAACAGCCCTTTTTTATACTCAGTTAAATTGGTTTTTAAGATATTTCAACTAATTCAATTTCAAATACCAGATCCTTTCCTGCCAATTGATGGTTTGCATCAACAGTAATTGAATCTTCTTTGATATCTCTTATCACGATAGGAATTTGCTGTCCGTCAGGCTGTGTCGAAACCAGTTGCATTCCCACTTCAGGTGTTATTGACTCCGGAAGCATAGACTTTGGAACATCCTGGATCAACTCCTCCATGACAGGACCATAGGCGTCATCAACCGGAATATCTATTTTTTTGGTTTCACTTACAGACATACCTTTCACTCCTTCATCAAAACCTTTGATTACCATGCCACTGCCAACTTTGAATTCCAAAGGTTCTCTCCCTTCGGAACTATCAAAAACAGTACCATCCTTTAGTAATCCTTTGTAATGTACTTTTACTGTGTTGTCATTTTTCACTTTTGTCATAATAAAATTGTTTTTTTTGATTTGATGATCAGAAGACAGGTTCTAATATTTATTAGAAGAAG
>CAYSRH010000249.1:0-3638 GCA_964433245.1 uncultured Bacteroidales bacterium
TCTAGGTCATAATTCACTTTCACATAACATGTACGCAGAATACTATCCAATAGCACTTCCCCTTAGTCTCAATGGGGTAGGATTTTATACCGGAGATATCTATTCCGGATCTCCATTGGATATCCTGACGATAAAAATATGGAATGCAGACCCCCTGCCCGACAGCCTCCTTTTCGAAAAAGATTTTTTTATTGAAGACTTGTCAGATCAGAATTATAACTACATTGATTTTGAAGAGTTTATTCCAATTATGTCTGATTTTTTTGTAGGCTATGAAATATATTATAACCAACAGGATTCACTTAATGTATTACTTATTCAACACCAGAACGACTCCCTCAATACAGCATACCTCTTTGATCCTTCTGACAGCAGTTGGCATGCATATTCTGACTACTATTCCGGAAGCTATTCCTTGGCAATGGAAATTGTAAAATGCTACTGGACACCACAGATATCCATTAAAAATATACAGGAATATCCGAAAAAGAACTCTTTATTCCACCTCTATCCAAACCCTGCATCAGACATCCTTACATTGGAATTAAAAATTGATGAAACACCACTGTATGCTTCTCCTTCAAATATAACAATATATAATATGGCCGGACAAATTATACAAACAAGTACAACACATAACAAAAAAACAAATATAGACATTCGGACAATTCCGGAAGGAATGTATATATTGCAATTACAAAATCAGGAAGACGTATGCACAGAGCGATTTATTATTCAACGTACCTATTGATTTGCACCATTATTCTGGCATGTGGTCATGAGAATAATCATACAACAGAAACAACTTCGTATCGCCAAATACACCCTGATTATGCTATCCACTACACGATCAGGCATGGAAAAGATTCTGTGTTTATTCTGACAGGGGAACAAAAAAATAATGTGTCATCTGCTATATTTTCATTTCCCGGGGATCAACAACCAGAAAAAATAATCTGCCTCTCCACCACACACCTGCCTTTTCTTAAAGCCCTTGACAAACAAGAATGTATTGTTGGTATCAGTTCACCCGGACAAGTTTACAGCGATGTTATCAAAAAAAATAATCCTGTTGATGTTGGCTACGAACCCAATCTGGATTTTGAAACAATCATTGCTTTGCAGCCTGACCTTGTCCTCGCTTATAGTATTCAGGGCGAAAGTGCCAGCCATATAAGAAAATTACAACAATTAGAAATTCCTGTACTACTGATCAATGAGTATCTTGAACCACATCCTCTCGGGCGGGCTGAGTGGATCAAGGTCTTTGGGGTACTGTTTCACGAAGAGCAAAAAGCCGACAGCATCTTTCTTGCCATAGAAAATAAATATTTACATATCAAGGGAAACAGCCGGAAAAAAGAAACACGTCCGGGAATTCTGATAGGTCTCCCTTTTAAAGGCACCTGGCATATGCCCGGTGGAGAATCCTATTTTTCTACGCTGATTGAAGATGCTGGGGGAAACTACCTGTTTAAACACTTGTCTTCCAAAAACGAAAGTGTGATCGTTTCCTTTGAAGAAGTCCTGAAAAAAAAAGACAATGCAGATATCTGGATCAATACAGGAACAGCAAAAAACCTGAACGACATCATTCAGTTTGACCCACGGCTGTCTCACTTAAAACCGGTGAAAACAGGAGATGTGTTCAATAACAATGCCAGACTGTCGGATCAGGGAGGTAATGATTTTTGGGAATCAGGCATATTACAACCCCATATCATACTGAAAGACCTCTACCATATCTTTCATCAGGAAGATTCCTCCATGATAAAAGATTCTCTTTATTATTATAAAACTGTTACATTTTAAAAAAAGCCGGTTTCCTTGCTTTACGGTTAAGGAGTCAACTCCAACAGCCGATGGTAGATATCTTCATTCTGATATACCCCGGAAAAGTTATTTGCTCCGGGACCTTTTGCATACAAAGGAACTAAAATAGCTGTGTGTCCACCTGTGTTAAAATTAAACCTGAGATTATTTTTTTGCTGACTTCCGGTTACAACCAGACCGCCGGTTTCATGATCACCGGTCAGAATAAGCAAAGTATTCTCATTGTATTCCACATATACCAGCAAATCCTGCATCAACTTATGCAGATCCTTCAATTCTTCAATTAAATAGAGGCTGTCATTTCCATGTCCTGCCCAATCAATTTGACTATGTTCAATCATAAGGAAGAAACCCTCATCATTCTCTAACGCCGGTAAAGATTTTTTGAAAGCATACGACAAAAAAGATCCTCGTTCCGGTGCTTTGTCAGGGTGCCCATCTGCCACGAGACAATAAAATTTTTCATCTTTGGCACCTACATCTTGTAAACTGGTGTAAAAAGTATATCCATTGGCTTCAATACTATCTGATAAAACTTTTCCATCCTCTCTTTCATTAAAATACTGTAAACCCCCACCTATCACCACATCTACATCAGACTTGAAATAATCATATGCAATATTCTCCTGCATGCTCCTCCGGGGCTGGTGCGCAACAAAAGCAGCAGGTGTAGCATGTGTAACAGCACACGAGGCAATAACTCCGGTCTTTTTTCCTTTTTGTTTATAGTAGGAAGTAAGATTTTTCATAGACACCGTATCAGTATCCACGCCAATCGCCCCGGAATAAGTTTTCTGTCCGCAAGCCATTGCTGTACCCGCTGCTCCGCTATCAGTAATTGTATCTGTTGCTGAACTTGTATTTTGCAAACCAACGTAAGGAAATTTGTGAAGCAAACACTGCTCAGGATAAGCACGACGGAAGGCTTCTGCCTGTCCCAATCCATAACCATCAGCTATCACAAGGATGATGTTTTTTGGTACTGAATCAACTTCCTTTTTCTGATTACATGAACAAGAAACAAACAGAACTCCGGCAATTAATAAAAGTGATAAAATCTTCATTACAATAAATATTATTTAGTCTCAGCAAGAAAACTCAAGTGTCTTGCAGACACTATTTAGTAAATAAAATTTTAAAAAAACGTACAACAATACGAACAAATCCCAATAAAAAATAAAAAACAAAAGAAAGGATGAGGGTAACATGAAAATATTGGTAGAGTTCTTGCCAGCTGGTGTCATACTTAAAAACGGAATAAATGTTCATTGCCGTGGCAATCAGGAACATCAATACCCATATCAATATTTCCCTTTTTATTTGGTATGATTTTATTATAATGTTTCTCATTTTTTTATAAAATAAATTCTTCAGGCATTTTCACAATTTTATTTTCCATTATGGCCTCATATCCCATCAAAGCAGTAACAGAAGCATAATATCCCTGTTCTACAATCTCCGGAGGCTGCTCTTTCCTTTTAACGGCCTCAACAAAAGATTGCATAAGCAAGCCTGTATCACCCGGTAGTGGATACTTGTCCAGAAGATAAGCTCCTTTTTTCATACCTGCAATTTCCGGCACCCAACTGGCTCCACCAATAGGAACTGTTTCAAAAATATCCTTTTCAATGTTATTGATGAGTTGTAAAATACCTGCCGGTGCAGGAGGATTTTCCATATACAACTTATTCTTTTCCAACTCCAGAGTATAATCTTTTGTTAAAATTTGTTCTTCCAATCCATAATGGCCATTACTGATAATGGAATCATACATTAAGTGTGTACCTGAGGGATAGGTGTAAACC
>CAYSRH010000250.1:0-3598 GCA_964433245.1 uncultured Bacteroidales bacterium
AATAATAGGCATTCCCCTGACGCTTCTGATAAAATCGCTCTTTGTTCTCTAAATCTGGGGTTTCTCCCCTTAGCAGGGTGTCGTAAAAAGAGCGTATGGCATCATTTTCACTCGGTATGGAATTCACAAAGTATGTGTGGGTGGTATGCGTGGGAAAACGAAATCCTATGGCGTGCGAAAAACTTATGTACCTGGCATTCTCTGCCAATGGTCTCTTTGGCTTCTCTCCCAATTGTTTGCCATGTCTTAATATCAGACGGGCTCCCTTCAGATTCACATCCTGACGGTTGTGGATAATGTAAATATCCTGCTGCATATTCAAACGCTCCACCCAAACCTTGTGATGTTTCTGCTGAACTGCTGCGGCATTGATGATCAGATTGTTGAACAGGATATGATCCCCTACATTATTATTCTGCCCGTGCGTCTGACAGAGAAGATAAAAATTTCCAAGACTATGCAGAAAAAGAGACAGATTGTGATCTTCGAAATATGATTTCTCGTTTGTCTTCCAGTTGTATAAAGTGCTGAGTAATATATTGAAATGTTGCATTGATGCTTTTACATTATAATGCGACCTCCGGAAGTTTTCTCCCCCGCCTATCTTCGGATCTTTGGATGACCAGGAAAACAAAATAACACGTACCTCATAGAGTTCCTGCATTTTTATTGCCCGTTTTACTGCTTTTTCAAATGTTTTACTGTCTCCATGTATAAATACCACCCAGTCAGAAGACCATTTTGAAAGATTCCTGAAAAATATCGCAGAATCAAGCTTTGTTAACATTAATGAGTCGTCAAAAGCACAATCTACATGAAGAAATGAAAGACTGTTTTCTTCCCTGACTGTGCACAAAAAAGGAATCGAACCTTTCGTTGTGTCAAGTGTCCGGTTGGTGATGACAAAGAGCTCCTGGGCTTCTCGCCCCTGTTGTTCCTCCGATATTGTGTCCTGCGATTTTCCGGGAATATTGGCAAGTAATGACATTGAAAAAACAAAGAGTTTGAAAAAACATACCCGAAAGACACGAATAGCACGCAGCGAGCATGCCGGTCTTTTATTAATTACTACAGTTGTCCTGATGATCTGAATCATTTGACTTTGATAAATACCGGGTAAAGATATATTAATATTGAGACACACACGCAACTATGATTAAAAATACATGCCAAATCGAGGCATGATCGTAAAATTTAAACACTTGAGACATCAGAGTTTTACTATTTTTTTTATCTTTAACCTTTATAATCTTTTTTTCGTTGCATATACAAATTGACATGAACAGATACAATGCACGTAATATCACTATAAATCTTGTTTTTAAGGCAATACTGACAGGTCTGATCATTTGGCTCATTGCTCTTTTTTCTGATATGACCTTTCGTCAATTAACATTTGCAGAGATCATAAAACTGCGAACATCCTTCCCTTCCTATATTGTCATTGATCTTATTCCTTTTGTTTTTGCCCTTTTTGCTTATAAACAAGGAACATATCTAGGGAAAAAGATGACTGAACTATATGACGAACTCACATATCAATTGAAAAAAACACAACGGATCATCCATTTTATTGAAAGTATTAAATCCGGAGAAAATACCGATATTGAGGAAGCGCTTGACAAGGAAGATGCCATCACACAATCTCTTATAGGATTGCGTGACACTCTGATAAAAAACAAACAGGAAGAAGCTGTAAGAAAACGGGAAGACGAGCAAAGGAGTTGGATCAATGAAGGATTGGCAAAATTTGGAGATATCCTCAGAAAAAACATATCAAATATAGAAAACCTGTCCTATGAGATAATTTCAAATCTGGTAAAATACCTGAATGCCAACCAAGGTGGTTTTTTTATTATTAATGGAGAAGAAGATGATGATATTCACTTAAAAATGACAGCCTGCTATGCCTACGAAAGGCGAAAATTCGCAGATAAACGTGTGGAATGGGGCGAAGGTCTTGTAGGAACTGTGGTACAGGAAAAAGAAAGTATGTACATGGAAAATGTTCCTCCTTCCTACGTAAATATCACATCGGGACTGGGAAAAAGCACACCCACATTCCTTGCCATAATTCCTTTAAAGATCAATGAAGAAGTGCATGGAACAATTGAAATGGCTTCTTTTCATAAATTTGAAAATTTTGAGATAGAATTCATCGAAAAGGTAACTGAAAGTATTGCTTCGACAATATCCAATGTAAAGATCAATGAAAAAACAGCCCGGCTTTTAAAAGAATCAAGGGAGCAGGCTGAAACATTGGCAATGAACGAAGAACAAATGCGACAGAACATGGAGGAACTACAAGCTGCACAGGAAGAAGTTGCCCGTCAAAGCGAAAAGTTTATCAGTTTCACCAATACCGTAAATAATACCTTGATACGTGCTGAATATTCAATAGACGGAAATTTGTTATATGCCAATACAAATTTCGTGAAAAGTCTGGAATATGCAAATAAAAAACAAGTAGAAGGAAAACACATTTCTACATTTATTAATAAGAAAGACCATGAATGGTTCTTTTCTGTATGGGATAATCTGAAAAAAGGAGGAAAACATTTTGAAGGCAACATGGTACATGTAGGTAGTAAGGGAAAAGACCTGTGGACCATGGCAACTTATACCTGCATGAAAAAACCTGACGGAACTGTTGAAAAAATACTGTTTCTGGGATTGGATGCAACAGAACAAAAACAAAAAAGCCTGAACTATGAAGGGCAGATAATAGCATTGGACCAGACCGGTATCAAAGCTGAATTTACTGTCAAAGAAGAATTTATTGATTGTAATCAAAATTTTCTCGATGCTTTGGGATATGATTCACATGCTGAAATTGAAGAAATGAAAGTCTTTGATTTTATCGAAAAAATTGAAGTAAAAGACCTGAAAAAACACTGGGATGATGTGCTGGACAACAAAACATACCGGGGGCAAATAACAGTCATAACAAAAACAAACGATTCCAAATGGTTTGACCTCACCCTCTCTCCTGTTAAAAATATATACGAAGAAGTACACAAAGTCATATGGCTGGCCAAAGATATAAGCAATGAGAAAAGACTGGAATCTGAAATACAAAAACAACAGAATCAAATCAAACAACAGGAAAAACAAATAAAGCAATCCGCCATCACATTACAAAAAAGACTGGAACAGGAAAAAAAAGAAATGAAAGTTAAATTCTCAAATATCGAAAGGATAAAGATCCGTAACGAAAAAATATTGGAAGAAACTCCGGATGCTGTTCTTATAATCAATGAAATGGGAATTGTTGAATTTTTCAACACCGCAGCCGAAGAACTCTGGGAAATTAAACAGGACCAGATCAAAGGACAAAAGATCAATATGCTGTTTCCCGAAGATATTATTGAAAGGGAACCTTTCATAAAAAAACTTGTGTCCCCTGCCGAAGAAAAAGAAACAGGAAAAAGAAAGAAAGTTACAATTACCACACAATCACAGAAAAATATTCCTGTTCTCATGTTGATAGCTTCTGCTGCCATAGGAAAAGAAAAATTATATACAGCATTTGTTCAAAAAATATAAAATCTAAAAATTTTTACATTATATGTCTGACTTCACGAATTTATACAAGCGT
>CAYSRH010000251.1:0-3594 GCA_964433245.1 uncultured Bacteroidales bacterium
ATCTCGTAGCGGTTTACTGGCTCCAAAATCATTGTAACACCTTTTGAATTAGCGTATTGGCATAATTCCCTGGCGGTTTCGATGAACCGGTTTTCGGCTGCTTCTTTGCCATCTTCGCCAATGCTTCCGCGCACCCGGCCAATGTTTACCAACTGGCTGTAATCGGCTGCCATATCAATCATGTTTCGGAAGATTTCCTTTACTTTTTCACGCCTGGACGGATCGGGATCGGTAAACATCAGTCCTGTATCAGCATAAACCTGACCTGTAGAAATGCAGGATACCTCTAGCTGGTATTTGTCAAGCAAAGATTTTAGTGTTGATTTTTCTATTTCATCAGCACTTTTGAGCGCCAGTTCTATGCCATCATATCCCAGCTCAGATGCTTTACGGATAGATTCTTCAAATCCTCTCCACACAACAAATGCGCTGGGCAGGGCATTTTCTCCGGCAATGGCTACGCTTAGTTTAATCATTTTATTATTTCTTTTTGCATTGTAATTTTATTTTTTTTCAAGACCGAATTTTAACTTATTATCAGAATCATCAAACCGAACTTTCAAACCCCAGTGTCCTTTTTGGTTGGCTACTTTTACAAGAAGGTCGTTCCATCCTTTTTTTAGTTGCACTGTCACTTTTTCGTCATCATCTATTACGCCTCTTTGCATATCCACCGCATATATTTCTTCTTTGTTCAGCCACATCTTTGCTCCGTCATCACTGCCAAACAAAATAACGGCAGACATTTCTTCTGGTGCCCATACACGTGTGTATGCATAAGCAATTTTATAGTTCATTTTACCGATTATTTTGTCGAAATTGAGCAGGCCATGAAAGTCCACTTCGGCTTTTTGCCATACAAGTTCTTTGGATTCTCCTTGTACTTTAGAATACAGATCAATAGTGTTCTCCGGAGCATAGATGGTATTAAATTCCTTGTTTTCAGTATTGTCAAAGGGACCAATTACCATCCAGTCCGTAATAAAATCATCTCTTCTGAGATGTTCAATTACCGATGCAGGGTTATAAGCGCCTTTTGAAATATTTTCTTTTAACATTGGCATGACATAACTGTATGCCCAATATCTTGCCTCGCTCCAAACCGATTTTTCAGGAAAAGGATTACCGGGAAACAGCGCTGTATTATTCGGGACATGTTCTATCTTAATTTCCAGTTTTGAAATACCTTGGGTAAGTTCTCTTCCAATCAGAAACTCTTCTTCTCTCCACCTGCGGTTAGATGTAATAATATGATGCTCGGTTGGAGCAAGTTCGGCTTTAGAGAAATTGCCGCCTTCAGGTCTGCTGTAAACACAGGTATTGCTTCCGGCTGTATACCATTCTCCTGCATATTTCCAATTTTCTGTTTGAAACTTTCTTACATAAACTTTTGCATGTTGGTTGGGATAGCCATAATCGAACTTTCTTCTGAGCAAAACGCCCAGATTTTCCGGTTCAATTTTCATGATAAACTGGCTGTTACCCGTCATGGTTCTGACAGCATCCTCTACAGCAGGAAAATGCTGTCTGCCGCCATGGCAGTCGTCACACGAATGCCATGTTGTGCTGTCGGTATCCGGTCCGAGTTCATATCTGGATACCAGGGTGTAAGGTTCTTTCGCTGTGGGGGATTGATAATCATGTGCAAGTGCATCTTTCCGGTTGCAAACATTGAGTTCATCCGTCAACACCAGAGAAGCAGCATCAATGCCGTACCAATAGACTACACCCGAATAATGCTCTATTACATCATTTACACCGCCATGTTCAAGGTTAATAATGGCACGGTTCCCAAAGGGAAAATGATCCGCTATCAGGAACCGGTATGCCGAATTAACGAGATCTTTTTCATTTTCTGCATTTTTGGATGATGTACCCACCGGGTGCCCGGCAAATGGAATGGTCATGTTTTCCCCACCCCAGTAATCTCCGCCGCCGCCCCATTCTTCGGAGCCTGTACCCCATGCCTGTGGGGTTTTACTGTTATCAAAAAAGAAACGCGGATCACCTTCCAGTACATGCAAATGGCCTTCCCTGGAGAATATCCACGACATCCCCACAAAATTGCCACTCCAGGGTCCGCCGCCTTCTGTGTTGTCAGTATCCAGAAATGTTATGTCCTGTCCTAATTCGGGTGAAGGATGATCACTGTACGTGGCATGAAAGTATCCTACATGATTGATTGGATCATTATAAGGTTCATTCCTGATCTCATAGTGTATCCCTTCCATTTTTTTTCCGTTCCTTTCCTGAATTTCTATAACCGCGTTCCTGAAGAAAGGCATGGGATAATAACAGGTGAGATAAATAAAGTTTTCATCATAACGGATGACCATTGGCAATCCTTTCACCAGGTATTCCCTGTCATTGTTGTTGTAGAGATGTCCTGCACCAAAAAACAGGTCTATCGGAGCATCTACCGATGCATGCCACCTGTCATCCCATGTAATGCGGATCCTGCATTTACCAAAGTCATAGCCTTGCTTACGCGGGACAGAAAATTTGATCATCCTGATGGTTGACGGGGCATCCTCCAGCTCAGCCACTGCAGTCCATTGATAGGGCTTGAGGGTTAGATCACCGGAATGTGTTTTCATGTCTTCATGGACACCAACAATATCGGTACCTGCCCTATTGATCAGTTCCAGCACAGCAGGATCAGGGGGCTGTTCATCCCATGTTTCCACCGCACGGGAAAGATGTTTTGTTTCCGGGGCAAATAAATGATAAATATAATAGCCTGTGCCGTAAAAGGTACGCGAATAAGCAATTCTTAATGAATTTTCAAATGGTAGCGGCCTCCACATCAGGTCGGCGCCCTTGGTTGTTGACCATGTCCATGTAAGCGGATAGGGAAAAAGATCTTGTGGAATAAATGTAGTTGATGTATATTTGTTTTTAGCATCAACCGGATCATCGGTGGCGGTTTCCTTAACAATATGATCTTTACCATCGATCTCATAATGCCACGGACTGCCGTGGAAGTGGTTGGTACGTTTAAAATAAAGAATTCCGTTTCCTTTTACATCCAGCGTAACATTGAATGAATCGGATTCCTGGTAAAGGAAATGACCGGCATCGGCCCCACGGTTATTACCATCACGGTCATAAGTGCTACGCATATAAGCCCTTACGCCTATTCTATGATATGGCAGCTTATGCCACTGCAGATAAGCGTCCTGCCCAACCGGAATCACCGGTGGTTCGGCTGACTGAATTAAATCATCCTGCGACAGGAGACTGATGGGTGAAAGAAAAAAACAAATGAGCAGGTAGAAAAAACTTTTTTGTATCATTATTAATTTGTTTTTATTTTTTCAATTATTTTTTGTGTTGATATCCCGTATTTCTCAAGCAGTTCCGGGTACGGCCCTGTTCCTGTAAAAGTATCATTAATCCCGATATTATCTATAGTTACCGGACATTTTTTGCTTAAAACCTCGGCAACAGCACCTCCCAGTCCGCCTTTTATGGTATGTTCTTCTATAGTTAGCACTTTTCCTGTTTTTTTAGCTGACCGTATAAGTGTTTCTTCATCCAGCGGTTTGATGGTAGAAACATTGAGCAGGTCAACCCCGATGCCTTCTTTTTCGA
>CAYSRH010000252.1:0-3585 GCA_964433245.1 uncultured Bacteroidales bacterium
TTCTGAATCTGTTGGTAATTTTTGCGTCCCTACGGGACGCATAGCTTAGGGGGGGTGTGATTTATTTTTACCGGACACTACAAATAAAAAATATTAATTGAGGCAAATAAGAATGCGTATATTTGCACGCAGAAAAAAACTATTTCTATAGGCTTATGTCCAACAAAGTTGTCATTACAGCTACCAACACCACACATGCCTTGGGTCTTACCCTTGATGAAGGATGGAATGCTTTGCTGCAAGGAAAATCCGGCATACGCCGCATCTCTCTTTTTGATCCTTCAGACCTTGACACGCAAATAGCTGCCCAGTTACCCGGCTCATTTGATGCATACAGCCGGTCTCTCATAAAAAAACGAACAGCAAAACAGATGACCCGGGTTACACGTATGGCACTGGCCTGTACAAAAGAAGCCATGAACCTGTACCATATCCCGACCGATTATTACAATAAGGATCGATGTGGAGTGATTATGGGTGTCGTAACATCAGGATACTGTTCAATGGAAAAAGAGAAAGACCCCCATCACAACATACTCAAAGGAATGAACAATGCGGTAAGTGCATGGATATCGCTGGAATACGGATTTGAAGGTCCCAACTATACAATAGCCACAGCCTGTGCTTCATCAGCATACGCAATCGCTATGGGATACAACCTGATACAAACCGGCATGGCTGATATGATCATTGCCGGGGGGGCAGACTCTACCATCAACCCGGAAGAGATCAGGGGATTTAATGAGCTTTATGCACTCTCCACACAAAACGAAAATCCGGAAAAAGCCAGTAAGCCCTTTGCCAAAGACCGTGACGGATTTGTTATTGGCGAAGGGGCAGGCGTTCTGGTTCTCGAAAATGAAGACCATGCAAAAAAACGAGGTGCCACAATACTGGCTGAACTGACCGGATATGCCCTGACAAGTGAGTCCTACAACATCATGGCCCCAAAAGAAAATGGCGAAGGCATGTATATGACTATGAAGAAAGCCCTTGCACATGCAAGGATCAGACCGGAAGATGTAGGACATATCAATGCTCACGGAACCAGTACAATGCTGAATGACTTATACGAAACCAATGCCATAAAAAATCTGTTCGGCTCCCATGCAAAAAACATCCCCGTCGTTTCTTCCAAATCTATGATCGGACATACCATCGGAGCTGCGGGTATTATAGAGGCAGCCATCACTGTACAATCTCTCCGCTCACAAAAGATTCATCCCACCATCAACCTCGAAAATCCGGACCCGCAACTGGACCTGGACTATGTAACAGAAGGTGCCCGTAAACATGCAATGCAATACGCTTTATCCAATTCATTTGCTTTTGGAGGACATAATGCTACATTAATTTTTAAGAGAGCGGATTCATAAAGTTCAGATCTTTTCTTTATATTCGCAATCGAAAAAAAACAAATTACTTTTATATATGGCAACCATTACAGAGCAAATAAAATCTGAGGTAAAAGATATTGTACTGCAATTTTTTGCAGAAGAGTGCGAAGTTGACACTTCCGAAATCAATGAAAATACCCATATCTTTGATGATCTGGATGGGGACTCACTGATGTTTCTTGAGCTCATTGAAATATTTAAGAAAAAATATCATCTGGAAATTGAACTGAAAACCATCGGAAAATACAGTATCAAACACCCTGTCAGAACCATTGACGAACTAATTGACATGCAATTACTCATTATTGAACACGAAAATAATATTCTGAATATTGAATAGACATGATCGCAGGATGTGGCATTGATACAGAAGAATTGATACGCTTCGGAAAATATCTGGAGTTCTTTCCTTCTTCCCCTTTTGTGAAAATGGTATTGTCCGAAAACGAAATTGAAAACTACCTGACAAACAATCCGACAAATTGTTTTCCCCTATCCTTCTGTTGCAAAGAAGCTTTCTTTAAAGCCCTGGGGGAAAGCTGGACAACTGCTCCTGTTGACTGGAAAGAAATACAGCTGCTTTTTAAGGGGGATCCTTCACAGAAAAATTACAAAATCAATCTTAGCGGACATGCAAAAAAACTTTACGAAGAAAAAGGAAGTCCGGGCATTGTAAGTGATTATCTCGCAACAGAAGCGTATGTTTCATTTGAAATTGTTTTGTATGATGACAAATAAGCCTGATATTATATTGTATCCCGCTTTTCTGCTCAAATATATGGGACATGAGGTTCAGCTTGCGAATCAGCATCATTCTGTTTTTGAAGAAACATTAGATGAGCTGTCAGGAATCACCCAAACCAGGCTTAATAAATTTGATATCTCTCATAATAATTTTTTGGAAGATGAACTCAAAAATCAATTGATGACCTACCTCTTCAGTTGTATTTACAGCGATATGATAAACAACACATCACTCCGCCCCCACTGTGTTGCCGGCTTAAGCATGGGCTTATATGCTGCAATGTATTGCGTTCAAAGTATTACACTGGAAGAGGGTGCTATTCTAATCCAAAGGGTGCATCAAAAAATGCAGGAAATTACAGAAGGGGAATCTTTTGCCATGCTAAGTGTTATCGGTCTGTCATACCAGGATCTGAAAAAAATGATCACCTCAAACAAACTTCATTGCGAAATCGTGATCCATAATGGAGCATATTCTTTCATTTTATCAGGAAAAAGCCCATCCATAGAAAAAATACAACTGATGGCTGCTGAAGAAGGAGCGCTCCACCTGAACCGCTTTCCGGTACAAATCCCATATCACTCATTATATGTAAAAGAAATCAAAAAACATAAAGACACACTTCTGCAAGGTATTCAGATTGCTCCCCCTGCCATCCCTGTCTTTTCCACAACAAGACTTACAACAATAACTTCAGAAGAAGACATGAAAGAAGAGATCATACAGAATTTAAGCAATCCCATCAACTGGCATGAGGGAATTGAAACATTGCATTCAAAAGGGAATCACACATTTTTGGAATGTGGACCGGGCAATAGCCTGAAAAAAATGATCAAACTGATGAACAGAAAATATTCAATCACCGGAGTTTCCGAATGGCTTAAAAAGAATTGAATTTCACACACAGAGCAATACGAAAATAACTTTGGTCTATCGTATGCTTATCTATCAAAAGAGATGAGCCTGAGCTGGCATTAAGGTCAGTTGCTTTCTTAAAAGTAGGTGCCCCGTAATTGTATTCAAGCTTGAGGAAAGTTTTATAATACCCAATGCGGATACCTCCGGCCAAACGATATTGCACTTCAAAATCAGCCCCCTCTTCTATTTTATCAAGTTTATCATTATAAAAATTAACCATCGAAAGTCCCATTTGCCCTTGCACATAGAAATCAACAGCCACACGGTCTCTTGGCACGATTGTTACCACAGGTCCAAGCTTCATAGAGATCATCCTTGAAACCAATGATGTTTCCGTGATATATTCAGTATTATCATAATCTGTTTCCAGATAGGCAATATTATTACTATTGACAACCAATTCAGCAATGGTATAGTCCATCCCGATATTTAAAAAACGGGGATCTTCACTTTCCGTCAGGTAAAAGATCATGCCAACACAGATCGGAAGAGCGTCGTGTAGGGAAAGAGTGTAGATCTCGGTGG
>CAYSRH010000253.1:0-3584 GCA_964433245.1 uncultured Bacteroidales bacterium
CCATAAAACCGATCAGAAATATTTTATTGGAATCAGGCATAAAATTTAAAAGAGTTTCATTTGCCCTTCTGTCCCCTTATCAGTCTCTCCGTTTTCTCCTGTTTTATGAGGAGTCGTTGAAACATCATTGTCGTTGTCAGCATCTTCTTCGTCAGAAGTTTCTGTAAATGAGCCGTTTTCAGTCATGACCTCATCATCGGTTGTTTCATCAGCCGTTTCATCCCGGATTTCTTTTTCGAGGGGTTCTGTTTCTGTTATGGTTTTAACCTGATTGGTTGTCAGCCGTTTTCCCCTGGCCCGGTAACTTTTTACTCCGATGAACTCGTCCACATCAAGGGTTTCATCTTCTTTTTTTGTTTTCCCTCCATAGGTGATTTTAATTTGGGGCCACTGTTCTTCAGACAAGAGAACAAGCCTGTTTTCCGGGTTATCACCGATAAAACTTTGTTCCTTTTCTGTTGGTTCAAATGTAAAACGTTTCACATAATGATATCCCTGATCGGCATCAAAGAAAACAGCACTAAAGACTTTGGAATCGTCAAATTTTTCAATGTGCAGGATATCTTCATCGTAGTGATTGGTCAATTCATACGATGTCAATTCATATGCTCCGGATTTTTTTACAACCAGTATTTTTTCATCTCCATGAAATTCTCCGAGATAGTTTCCCCGTTCATCAGTATTTAATCGTAAAACCGTATCATCAAACCATATTTTTCTTCCCCCCAGGGTAGAAACACCCTTTTCTTTCACCTCAATTTTATGGATTGCATATTTTGTTAAAATATTGCCCATCGAATTTCTTCCTTTGATAGCGAGATCGCCAAAATTCACATCAAAAATGATCTTTCGCAACTTTGGGCGGGGTTTTAACCTGATGCGTAACAATTCAGCTTCTCCGTTCGGATTTGCTGTCAGGTATAAAATTTTTGATCCGGGCGTTCCCTTGGTCAGGTCATACTCTTTATCACGTGTAACACCGTGGATGGAAATACGCTTGATCAGTATTTTACCATTCATACCGTCGCGATAGATGCAATTGTAAATGGTGCGCTTATCATTTCGTTTGAATACGTTTACGTGAAGAATATTTTTTCCAACAAATGATTTTTCCGCTACTTTGGTAATCAGGTATTTTCCGTCTTCCCGGATAACAATTACTTCATCAATATCTGAACAGTCGCATACGTATTCGTCCTTTTTCATGCCCGTACCAATAAAACCTTCCGAGCGGTTGACATAGAGTTTTTCATTGGCCAGCACGACTTTTGTTGCTTCGATATTTTCAAAGTTTCGGATTTCGGTTTTTCGTTCACGCCCTTGCCCGTATTTCTTTTTGATCTGACGGAAATAGTTGATTGTAAATTCGATGATATGATCCATGTGGTTTTGGACTTCTTTCATTTCATCTTCTAAGCCTTGAATGTATTGATCTGCTTTAAAAGAACTGAATTTAGAGATACGCCTGATCGGGATATTGGATAGCTTGATCAGATCTTCTCTTGTGACGGGTTTTAACAGGTCTTTTTTGAAAGGCTCCAATCCTTTGTCAATGGCGTCAAGGATTTCTTCTTCTGTTTTACAAAGCTTGATGGGCTCATAAAGTTCATTTATGATAAATATTTTTTCCAGGGATGCAGCATGCCAGTCATCTTTGAGTTCCTGCATGCGAATTTCAAGTTCTTTTTTGAGCAACTCCCGGGTTTGGTCGGTAGAGATTTGCAACATCTCGGAAACCCCCAGAAATTTTGGTGCATCATCAACGATTACACAGGCATTGGGGGATATGGAATTTTCACAATCCGTAAAGGCATAAAGGGCGTCTATCATCTGGTCGGGAGAAACGCCGGGTGCAAGGTGTAGCTGTATTTGTACTTTTTCTGATGTGTTGTCATCAATTTTTCGAAGTTTGATCTTCCCTTTTTCATTGGCTTTGATAATACTTTCAATAAGGGTTGCGGTGTTTTTTCCGAAAGGCAATTCTGTGATGACCAATGTTTTTTTATCAAGCTTCTCAATTTTTGCCCGCACTTTCAGTACGCCACCTCTTTGCCCGTCATTGTAGCGGGACATATCAATCATGCCGCCGGTAGGGAAATCCGGGAACAATTCAAATTTTTTGCCCTGGAGATGTAAAATTGAAGCGTCAATTAATTCGTTAAAATTGTGCGGGACGATTTTACTGGCCAGTCCTACAGCAATACCTTCAACTCCCTGTGTCAAAAGCAAAGGAAATTTCACAGGAAGTGTCAGGGGTTCTTTGTTACGCCCGTCGTAAGAATTTTTCCATTCCGTGGTTTTGGGATTAAAGACAACATCTAAAGCGAATTTTGAAAGGCGAGCTTCAATATACCGGGGCGCTGCAGCACCGTCTCCGGTAAGGTAATTTCCCCAGTTTCCCTGGCAGTCGATCAATAGATCTTTTTGCCCCAATTGCACCAAAGCATCACCGATCGATGCATCTCCGTGTGGATGGTAGCTCATGGTGTATCCAATGATGTTGGCAACTTTGTTATACCGTCCGTCATCCAACTTTTTCATTGCATGAAGGATTCTTCGATGCACGGGTTTCAGCCCGTCATGCAAATGTGGAACTGCCCGTTCCAATATGACGTATGAGGCATAGTCTAAGAAATAATCTTCATACATGCCAGAGAGTCGAATGATCTTCATTCCATTGTCAACATTCTCTTTCTCTTTGTTCTCATCCATATTTTCGTCACGCATCACTTTCTTGTCAAAAGATTATTATTGGTTCTTCTGTTAAATCATTTCTTCATCAACACGCAGATTGTCAATGATAAAATTCTGCCTGTCAGGTGTATTTTTACCCATATAGAAAGCAAGTATTTCACTGATACTTTCCTCTTTTTTGATGTACACCGGATCCAGGCGTATATCTTTTCCGATAAAATGTATAAACTCATCAGGAGAGATTTCTCCCAATCCTTTAAATCGTGTTATTTCAGGATTTTTGATCTCTTTGATTGCTCCCCAACGCTCTTCTTCGGAATAGCAATACATGGTTTTTTGTTTATTTCTGACACGGAACAGTGGTGTTTGAAGAATATAAACATGACCTTCCCTGATCAGATTCGGAAAAAACTGAAGAAAAAAAGTAAGCAGCAACAGCCTTATGTGCATTCCATCAACATCTGCATCGGTTGCAATAACAATTTTATTGTAACGTAACTGTTCAATACCGTCTTCGATATTTAATGCCGCCTGCAGGAGGTTGAATTCTTCATTTTCATAAACGATCTTTTTTGATAATCCATAAGCATTTAGTGGTTTCCCTTTGAGGCTGAATACAGCCTGGGTGTTAACATCCCTTGATTTGGTGATGGATCCGCTGGCAGAGTCTCCTTCGGTAATAAAAATTGTGGAGTCAAGCTTTTTTTCATGGTTGCTGTTAAAATGTATTCTGCAATCGCGAAGTTTTTTGTTATGCAAGCTGGCTTTTTTTGCTCTTTCGCGGGCAATTTTTTTCACCCCGGATATGGCTTTTCGCTCTTTTTCGTTGTCCTGTATTTTTTTGAGCAGGATATCAGCAGTTTGGGGGTTCTTATGCAAATGGTCATCCA
>CAYSRH010000254.1:0-3581 GCA_964433245.1 uncultured Bacteroidales bacterium
GGGGTTGCCGCAAAAGTTTTAGGATTGTCAAGAGTTGATTTTCTTGAATTACTTTCAAAGTATAATGTTTCGGTAATAGGTGGATACGATACGAATGATTTAGATGAAGACATCGCAAATGCCTAAGATTGTTTCAAATACCACACCAATTATATCTCTATTAAAACTTAATCGGTTGGAATTATTACACAAACTGTATAATCAGATTTATATTCCAGCTGCGGTATTTAATGAGATTGAAGCAGGAAAATCCAAAGTGTATTACAAAGATTTATCCAAAGTTGATTGGATTAGCATTGTCGAAATACAAGATAAACAAGCGGTGAAATACTTTCTGGATCTGGATGCAGGAGAAGCAGAAGCAATTGTGTTAGCGACAGAACTAAACGCTGACTTAATACTACTTGACGAAAAACTTGGAAGGTTTCATGCAAAACATGCAGACTTAAAAGTTACAGGAACAATAGGAATTCTTATAAAAGCGAAATCTGAAGGATTGATTGAAGAAGTAAAACCCTTATTGGATGAGCTTACAAATAAGGAAGTTTGGATTAGCGAAAAACTTAAAAATGAGATTATTAATAAGGTTGGAGAAGCATAATTACCTTTGCCCCCATGATAGACATTCCATCCATAAAATCCCTGTTTCCCCAACTCTTTGAAAATGAATTGTTGGAAGAAATAAAGGAAACAGGTGTTTTAAAATCTTTTTCCAGGGAAAGTTCCATACTCTCACCGGGCACTTTCATCAAAAGCATTCCCCTGTTAATGAAGGGTATTGTGAAGGTGATGCGGCATGATGAGGAAGATAACGAAGTCTTATTGTATTATTTGCAGGCGGGAGAAACCTGTGCCATATCGCTTACCTGCTGTATGAGTAATGCCAAATCAACAGTTTCCGTTGAAGTAGAAGAAGATGCTGAAATGATCATGATTCCCATCAACAAGTTGGAAACATGGATGGGGACCTACCCCTCATGGAAAGCTTTTATTATGCAATCTTACCGGATGCGTTTTGACAAATTACTGGAAGTAGTTGACAGCATTACTTTTAAAAAAATCGATGAAAGAATAGAATTCTATTTACAGCAAAAAACAGAAGCTCTTAAAAAACATACCATTGAAACCACACACCAGCAGATTGCCAATGAACTGGGAACATCCCGGGAAGTCGTTTCTCGCCTGCTCAAAAAGATGGAGGAGATGGGATCGGTAAAATTGGGGAGAAATAAGATTGAGGTCTTGTAAGAGAAATGTATCACTTTGCATCTCAAGCAAAATAAAAGACCTGATGTACAATTAAAAAAAAATTGTATCTTTACCGTTGTAATAAAAAAATATCCCTCCCTCTTTTTGATTCAGTAGAAGAGTATAAGTATTAAGAATGAGAATGAGTATGAGAAGGACAAGCATCGAAAATCAAGAAACAAATAAGCAAAAAATATATGGAATTTAAAGAATTCGGGCTTCACGACAAAGTGATGGAAGCCATCTCCTTTATGAATTTTGAGGTGGCAACGCCTATTCAGGAAAAAACCATTCCCATCACCCTGGAAGGGAAAGATATTATTGGCTGTGCACAAACAGGAACGGGCAAAACAGCAGCCTTCCTGCTTCCTGTTCTCCATCACTTAGCAAGCCATGAGGAGGGTAGTGGCGTGCGGGTATTGATCATTGTTCCTACACGTGAACTTTGCATTCAAATTGTGCAGCAGATACAAGGTTTTTCATACTTTGCCGGGGTCAGCAGTATTGCTATTTACGGTGGGGGAGACGGTAAAGAGTGGGGACAGGAGAAAGCAGCGTTGCAAGGCGGTGTTGATATTGTTGTGGCCACACCCGGAAAACTCATCGCCCACCTGAATATGGGTTACGTAAAATTTAATACCATCAAATACCTTATTCTGGATGAGGCAGACAGAATGCTCGATATAGGTTTTCATGATGACATATTAAAAATTATCAGTTTTATTCCCAAAGAGCGACAAACTTTGATGTTTAGTGCCACCATGCCATTTAAAATCAAACGATTGGCACATGCGATATTGAACAAACCTGTGGAAATTTCAACAGAAATATCGAAACCTCCTTCATCCATTAAACAGTCGATATATCTGACGTATGATAAACAGAAGATCCCCTTATTATGTGATTATATTCTTAATCAAATAGAATTTGAAAGGGTTATTATTTTTTGTTCTACCAAACGAAAAGTATTTGAAATTGTGAGAACTTTAAAGAAACGCATACCCGGAACTGAAGGAATATCTTCTGATTTTGAACAAAGAGAACGTGAAGATGTATTGGTTCGGTTTAAATCGAGGGAAACCCCTGTTTTGGTTGCGACCGATGTGATGAGTCGTGGAATTGATGTTCAGGACATTGATCTGGTTGTAAATTATGATGTGCCGGGTGATGCAGAAGATTATGTGCACCGCATCGGACGTACGGCAAGAGCAGAAAAAAAAGGCGCTGCCATCACGTTTGTCAACAAAGAAGATATGCACAAAATTATACGCATTGAACAACTTATTGAAAAGGAAATTAAGCGGAATCCCATGCCCGAAGAATTAGGTCCTGCACCTGAATGGAATGCCGAAAAAACAAGAAGTCCACGAAGTGGAGGAGGGGGGTTCAATAAAAGAAAAAAGGGAAATTTCAGACAAGGGAAACAGGGAAAACAGGGAAAACCCCGATCATCGCGATCATAATTGCTTCAGTAAATTTATGTTTTAATCAACACTGATAAGTTGATAATTAACAGGATGATGATTACGTATTTCAGGAGAAATTAACATTTCATCGAATTCGGCATCCTGCCTGTTAATGATTTGGGGGTTTCCTTTAAGATAGTAGCTTACATCTCTGTAATTGGCAATGTGCAACTCATCTTTCACATGGAGAAAGATGTCTCCCAATGAATGGTTTATGACCAGTGCATTATCTGCTTTTAAACCGGCAGCATTTACTTTTGATGCGTAATGGGGCCAAAGTATCATTGATCTTACTTCTCCTTTGAACCTGAATTTTCCTGTTGTTGTATGCGATGTCATAAAAAAGAAATGTTGTCCTCTTATGTCAATGTCCACTTCATGATAATCAGCGATGGCATACAAATTAAAATTTTTCATATGAAAAGGTTCTTTCGTATGTAAAGAAGATGCCTTTTCCAAAAACAGGTTTTGTATTGTGTCAATGTGCAATTGCAGGGTTAACCTCTCATAATCTGCCAGCCAACGAAAAGAGGCATCGTTCCGTATTGATAAAAAGGTGTCCCCTTCGTGTACATACACATGGTTTACCAAATTTTCGCCTCCTGCTACACGAATAAAACGAGCAGAATCTTTTATCAGTTCCACATCAAAAACATCGCTGATCCGGATATCTATTTTTCCTTGTTGCAATCTAAATACCTTCTCCATAAGAGGTCCTTCTGTGAACACCATTTTTTCGCAAGCGAAGCACAGTAACAAGCATATAACAATAACAAACCGGATCAGTATTTTTTTATATTGTTGTTTCATATGTTTATAATTTATTTTCAATTGTCATATGGAGCTCGCCATGATGATATTTTATTG
>CAYSRH010000255.1:0-3581 GCA_964433245.1 uncultured Bacteroidales bacterium
TGATTTTTTTCTTTTTTCTTATATTTACTTAATAGAAAAACAGAAAACTTAATCATTCATTGAAACCAAAAACTCCTCATTATTTCTTGTTTTCAATACTTTGGACCTCAAAAATTCCATCGCTTCTATCGCATTCATATCAGACAAGAATTTTCGCAGAATCCATATCTTATCCAAGAGATATTTTTCCATTAACAGATCTTCTCTTCGGGTGCTGGATGCAGGAATATCTATTGATGGGAATATTCGCCTGTTGGCAAGTTTCCTATCCAACTGAAGTTCCATATTTCCTGTTCCCTTGAATTCCTCAAAGATCACATCATCCATCTTAGAACCGGTCTCTGTAAGAGCTGTGGCCAGTATTGTTAAAGAACCGCCATTTTCAATGTTACGGGCAGCTCCAAAGAAGCGTTTGGGTTTGTGTAATGCATTTGCATCAACACCACCTGAAAGGACTTTTCCTGATGCAGGGGATATGGTGTTATATGCTCTGGCCAAACGGGTAATAGAATCAAGTAAGATAACCACATCATGTCCACATTCCACCATTCGTTTTGCTTTTTCCAAAACAATGTTGGCGACTTTAACATGTTTATCTGCCGGCTCATCAAATGTTGAGGCCACAACCTCGCCATTCACATTTCTTGCCATATCGGTTACTTCCTCAGGTCTTTCATCTATTAACAATATCATAAGGTACGCTTCGGGATGATTCAATGCAATGGCATTTGCAATTTCTTGTAAAAGAACTGTCTTTCCTGTTTTCGGCTGTGCAACGATCAATCCTCTTTGCCCTTTCCCTATGGGTGCAAACATATCAACCAAACGCACAGATAAGGTGGCTTCTCCTTTTTCTGTCAGATTAAATTTTTGATCCGGAAACAAAGGTGTCAGATAATCAAAAGACACCCTGTCTCTTATATAATCAGGTGAACGACCGTTGATCTCTTCCACTTTTATTAAAGGAAAATACTTTTCTCCCTCTTTCGGTGGTCTGATTGTTCCCATCACCGTATCGCCGGTTTTAAGACCGAAAAGCTTTATTTGTGATTGTGAAACATAAATATCATCGGGAGAATTAAAATAATTATAATCTGCCGAACGCAAGAATCCATATCCATCGGGCATAATTTCAAGCACGCCGAAATTTTTTATGATACCGTCAAATTCAAAATTCTTGTCTATCTCATCCTTCTGCCGCTCTTTTTGTTTTGGCTGTGCAGTTAAATCCCGGGGCTGTTTTTCTTTTTTCTCCTCAACAGTTTTTCTGTTTGCATTCACCTGATTGGATTCCGGGTGTTGATTCTCCTCAGGACGGCGATCATCGCGCACATCTTCTTTTATGTTTGCTTTTCTTTCCTGATTTTTTACCAGTCTGCTTGGCTCTCTTCGGACTTTTATACGTTCTCTTCCCTTTTCTCCTTCAGACGAAACATTTGTTGTTTCTGGTTTTCCTGTGGCTGTCTTTTTGGAAGAAAACAAAGGTTCCTGCTTTATTTCGCGTTTTCTTTGTGTTGTTTTCTCGTTTTTCGAAAAATTTTCAGAATTATCCTGCTTTACATCCTCTTTCTTTTGCTCTGAAACTTTTATCGCTTGTTGATCCAATATCTTGTATATCAGATCCTGTTTTTTAAAAGACTCTGCTTTTTTAACCCCCAGGTCTTTTGCTATTTGCCTCAACTCAGGAAGCAATTTGTTGTTTAACACTACAATGTCGTACATATTTGATTGTTGTTAATTTGTAATAAACTTTTTATTATCCTTTAAATTTGAAATTATATATAGCAGAAAATAAGCATCATGAATACGCTTAAAACCAAATCATAATCAATTACTTATAGATTACGGTTGGGTAAAAATATAGAACAATTATTGACCACGAATTATACAATGAATTTAAGATAATCACTTTCTTAAGCTGAAATCATTATTAAGAAATTGTCAGAAGTTTAATGCTGACCGACCAGGATTCGAACCTGGACTGGATGTACCAAAAACACCAGTGCTACCATTACACCATCGGTCAGTAACTGCCTGCAAATATATCAAAAAATTTTTTTTTACCTTATTTTTCTCCTTAAATTTATTGAATTACTTTTATCGGATTGCAAAAATTCAACTTACAGAAGATGAAACGAACATGAATTTTAGCATGCTAACCTACACAAATAGCTTGCCCCGATTATTTCGGGGAGCATGATTAAATTCATCGAGAGTTCCATATGACAATTGAAAATAAATTATAAACATATGAAATCGAACTGCAAATTTCGAAAAAAACTTTGAGAAAAACAACATATTATCAATCTTTTCACTCTGTAATCGCCCTAAAACTTTGATTTGAAGATATGTACTCCGGCACAAGAGAAACAAGTCTGTCGTATATCCGGGTGTCTTTGAGAGTCTCTATTTCTTGTAAGAAACCATTTACCTCTTTAATTAATTCCGTATGATCATAATCACTTACCTTTCCTATCAAAATTTTGGGATGATGTGTTTCTTGTGTTCCTTCTTTTGATGCCAACAACTCTTCATACAATTTTTCTCCTTTTCGCAAGCCGGTAATCTTGATATCAATATCTTTTCCAAGTGTAAGTCCCGAAAGTTGTATCATTTTTTTTGCCAGGTCATATATTTTGACAGACTCGCCCATATCAAAGAGATAAATTTCGCCTTCTTTCCCCATAAAAGCAGCTTCCAACACAAGCTGACAGGCCTCCGGAATGGTCATAAAGTACCGTGTTATTTCTTTGTGGGTCACTGTCACAGGACCTCCTGCTTCGATCTGCTTTCTAAAAAGGGGTATGACTGATCCATTGGATCCCAGCACATTCCCAAATCTTGTGATAATGAAATCTGTACGCCCTTCTGTTTTTCCTACACTACGACAATATTTTTCTGCCAGTCGCTTCGTTGCACCCATAATATTTGCCGGATTTACGGCTTTATCTGTGGATATCATCACCATCTTTTTAACCCCATACTTCACCGACAGATCAGCTATATTTTTTGTCCCCCCGATATTTACATGTGCAGCTTCATACGGGTTTTCTTCCATTAATGGGACATGCTTATATGCTGCTGCATGGAAAACCAATGTCGGACGATAATGTGCGAAAATAGTATCCATTCTTTTTCGGTTGTTTACATCGCATATCTTTCCTTCTATCATCCCATTCCGGATATATCCGGTAATTTCAAGCATGGTGTCATTCATAGCTGTTTCTGCCTGGTCCACCATAATTACTTTTTTGGGTTTGTATGATACCACCTGGCGAACAATTTCGCTTCCGATAGAACCGGCAGCTCCGGTTATCATAATAATCTCATCCTGTAAGCCCCGTTGAATATTTTCTTTGCTGAGTTCTATACAATCACGCCCAAGCAGGTCTTCAATACGAACATCTTTGATTCTCGCTGAAGCACCGGAGTCTCCAAGCCAATTTTCAACAGAAGAGGCAAAACGAACCTTTACATTGAGGTTCAGACAACGATTGGCAATATCTCTCTTCTTTTGTGCTGAAATATTCTGTATGGCAATCACCATCTCTTTAATATTTTCCTTTCCAATAAATTCAGGA